>JAFZDL010000067.1 GCA_017561205.1 Oscillospiraceae bacterium
ACTACGTGGAATTCGTAGTTGTTGTATGCCTTCTTGCAGGCAGCAACCAGACCGTTCAGCTTGGTCAGTGCCCACTTGTCCAGCTCCTCCATCTCAGCGGGAGCAACCAAATTGTTGGGATCAAACTCGTTCAAGTTACCCAGGCAGTACCGGGCGGTGTTACGGAACTTCAGATAGTTCTGGGCGATCTGCTTAAAGATCTCCTTGGAGCAGCGCACATCGGCATGGTAGTCGGAAGATGCAGCCCACAGACGGACTATGTCAGCGCCAAAGTCCTTGATCAGGTCAGCGGGGTCAACACCGTTGCCCAGGGACTTGTGCATTGCACGGCCCTGGCCGTCAACCACCCAGCCGTGGGTCAGCACCTGCTTGAAGGGCGCGCCCTGATCCAGTGCGCCAACAGAGGTCAGCAGGCTGGACTGGAACCATCCACGGTACTGGTCAGCGCCTTCCAGATATACATCGGCAGGCCACAGCTCGGGAGTGCGGTGCATGAGGGATGCAAAGTGAGTAGAGCCGGAGTCAAACCAGCAGTCCAGAGTGTCGGTCTCCTTATCGAAGTCCTTGCCACCGCAGTGGGGGCAGGTGAAGCCTTCGGGGATAAGCTCCATAGCTTCCTTCTCAAACCACACATTGGAGCCGTGCTCGTCGAACAGAGCAGAGATCTTGGCGATGGACTTGGGGGTGGAAACGGGCTTGCCGCAATCCTTGCAGTAGAACACAGGGATGGGCAGACCCCAGCGGCGCTGACGGCTGATACACCAGTCGGCGCGCTCCCGGATCATGCTTTCCATCCGGTCGCCACCCCAAGCAGGGAACCACTTCACGTTCTCGATGGCCTTGACAGCCTGATCCTTGAAGGACTCCACAGAGCAGAACCACTGAGGAGTAGCTCGGAAGATAACGGGTTTCTTGCAGCGGTCGTGGTGGGGGTAGGAGTGAACGATCTCTTCGGAGGCGAACAGAGCGCCGCTTTCCTTCATATCTGCCAAAATCACCGGATTAGATTCTTCGGTCTTCATACCGGCATACTTGCCTGCGTAGTCAGTGTGGCGGCCATAGTCGTCAACAGGCACAACCAGCTCCATGCCGTAACGCATACAGGTTTGATAGTCATCAGCGCCGAAGCCGGGGGCGGTGTGAACACAGCCGGTACCGGACTCCATAGTGACATATTCCGCATTGACCAAACGGGAGGTCTTGGGCAGGAAGGGATGGTTAGCCAGCATATTCTCAAAGAACTGACCGGGATAGGTAGCCAGAATCTCGTAGCTGGTGTAGCCGCCCACACCCATAACCTTCTCGCACAGGGCCTCTGCTACAATAAAGATTTCATCGCTGTAGTCGGGTCTTACCAGCACATAGCTGTCCCGGGGGTGCAGGCAGATTGCCATATTGCCGGGCAGAGTCCAGGTAGTGGTGGTCCAAATGACGAATTTGATCTTGCTCAGATCAAAGCCTTCCAGCTTGCCCAGATCGTCAGCAATGGGGAATTTCACATAGACGGAAGTACAGGGATCGTCCTTGTACTCGATATCAGCTTCTGCAACAGCGGTAGCGCAGAAGGGACACCAGGTAACAGGCTTTAAGCCCTTGTAGATATAGCCCTTGTCGAACATCCGGCCAAAGACCTTAACTTCCTGGGCCTCGAAATGCTTGTCCATAGTGCGGTAGGGATGCTCCCAATCGCCCACAACGCCCAGGCGCTTAAAGCCGCCCATCTGCTTTTGAATGAAGTCCTCGGCAAACTCTTCACAAGCCTTCCGGAACTCGGGCACGGACATATCCTTGTTCAGCTTCTTCTTGGAGTTCTCGATGGCGCGCTCAATGGGCAGACCGTGGTTATCCCAGCCGGGAACATAGGGAGTGTAGAAACCCATCATAGCATGACTGCGGACGATGAAGTCCTTCAGAGTCTTGTTCAGCGCATGACCCATATGAATGTAGCCGTTACTGAAGGGAGGGCCGTCGTGGAGAACAAAGGGGGGCAGATCCTTGTTGTTTTCCAGCATTGCATTGTAAAGATCCAGCTCGTTCCACCGCTCCAGCATACCCGGCTCCCGGGCAGGCAAACCGGCCTTCATGGGGAAGTCGGTCTTGGGGGTGATAATGGTGTTTTTGTATTCCATTGGAAATACCTCCATAGTGTAATCATAATAAAAATGCCTTTGTCCCTACATAAGAGACAAAGGCATTGTGACCTCTGCGGTACCACTCTCATTCCGGGAGAATCCCGGCACTCGATTTTGCTGTATCGGGCAAACCCGGCGCAGCCTACTCGTATTTCGGTGCGCTGCTCAAAGGGGATACAAAGTGTTGGATACCTGCTGCCTTGCACCATCCGGCAGCTCTCTTTTGGCATTGCCAATCTTTGCCTGTCCTTATCTAAGCGTTACTTATCCTTTTGTGGGGTCGTAATTGGGACCAAACTTCAAATCCTTGAATTTCTCCGTTGCATCGGAAACAGGGGGCTTGGGCTCGGCGGTAGCTACAGGCTCTTCCGTAGTACCGATTAAGTTTTTAAGGGTAGCGGAAATTTCGTCAGCCATAGTGTCGGCTTCGCCCTGCTTGCCTTCTACCTGGTCGAAATCAAACAAACCGGTTTCGGCGGTAGGAGAGGGGGGATTTGCGGCCTTGATGCGGTCGAGCGCCTTTACACAGGAGAGAATCTGCTCTCTCAGTTCATCGATCTTCGCGCAAGCGGTCTTCCGGGCTTCTTCCACCCGAGCCTCCTCGGCTGCAATCATAAGATTTGCGTTCTTTGCGCTCTCAATGGCGGCAGCGTTGGCTTCGTTCAGCATCTCAGCGCACTTGGCTTCAGCCTCTTCCAACATTACGTCGCAGGTCTTCTGTGCGTTGACGATGGCATCTTTCATGCTGGTTTCGTTGTCCCGGTATTCTTCCAGCTTGCTGACCAAAACCTTCATCTTGCTCTTGAGCAGAGCATTTTCCTTATGCAGGGTAGTGAAATCTTCCAGCAGGGGTTCTAAGAACTGGTCTACGGATTCCATATCATAGCCGCCAAAAGTGGCGCGGCCAAAGGAAACCTGTTCAAGATCTTGGGGTGTTAACATAGCAAGTCCTCACGATTTAGGTTTACATATAGGATTCGGATTCGGCCTGCATACTTTCCAGATCGCCAATCACTTCCATATTGTGGGGGCAGAACAGATAGGTGGCCTGCGCCACCTTCTTAACGCGGCCGTCCAGCGCATAAACGCTGCCGGAGAGGAAGTCCACGACACGACGGGTCAGTGCCTTGTCTACATTTTCCATATTCAAAATAACAGCCTTTTTCTTCCGCAGCTCGTCAGCGGCCTTTGCGGTGTCGTCAAAGGTTTTGGCGTGGAAGAGAACTACTTCCTGCTTGCCGGACATACTCAAAACCTGGCCGCCAAAGCTGGAAGAAGTTGCAGCAGGAGCAACAGGAGCGGACTCTGCTGCAGTGCCGGCAAAGGGAGAGGTGCGGCGGCTGCGGGGAGCAGGCTCTTCTTCGTACTGATCTACTTCGTCCTCGTAATCTTCATACTCGTCATCGGAGTAAGGCTGGGTAAATTTCTTGACATTGTCCCAAAAGCTCATATGTCTATATCCTCCTAATATGTTCGTGTTCTTTACGAACTAAAAATTACTCAATAATGTCTTGGGCCGAAAATGGCAGAGCCAACACGGATCATGGTGCTGCCGCAGGCAATAGCATCGGCATAATCACCGGACATACCCATAGACAAAATATCGACACATACATTATCGTATTTTTTTGCCGTTATGTCAACAGAAAGGTTATATATTTTTTGAAAAAATTTATGATTTTCTGTAGAAATTTGGCAAATTGGGGGGATAGCCATAAGGCCACGGACCCGAATTGCGGGAAAATCTCCTATTTTTTCCAAGAGAGGATGGATATCCTCTACAGCAAAACCGGACTTGCTTTCTTCGCCGGCAATGTTGATTTCCAGCAGCACATCCTGACAGATGCCCTGACGGGCAGCTTCTTTGTTGACAGCATCCAAAAGCCGAAGCGAATCAATGCTCTGAATAATGCCCACCTTACCCACCACTTGCTTGACCTTGTTGGTTTGCAAATGACCGATAAAATGGATGGGAACGCCCTCGTAGGCATTTTCTGACTGCTTTTGTGTCAGTTCCTGTACCCGGTTCTCACCGCAGCAATCGATACCGGCGGCGATAGCTTCTCGGACAGCGGCCGTGTCATTCATTTTGGTGGCAGCGCAAAGCTGGATATCCTTGGGATCCCGGCCAGCGGCAATGGCGGCCCGGGCAATTTCCGCTTTGATGCGGGCTACATTTTCTGCAATAGACATTTTCTCTCTCTCTCTCTCCTTTGGTAATACACAAAAAGGCGGCGAAGCTTTGCTCCGCCGCCTTTTTGTTACGCAATCACTGCTTTGATCGGCTTCATTGGGGCCAGTGTGGAAATCGCGTGCTTGTAGATCATCTGCTGTTTCCCTTCACTGATGAGAACCACCACAAAGCTGTCAAAGCCTGCGATAGTGCCCCGGAGCTGAAAGCCATTCATCAAAAAGAGGGTGACGGGAACTTTATCCCGGCAAACCTCCTGCAAGATGGCTTCCTGTAAATTGATTGGTTCAGACATATGTATACCTTCTTTCTTTGGGATACACAAATCTTACCATTATTCACTTGTCACATTCTGCTAAAACCTGTCGAGCTTTTGAAAGAATTTCGGAAGTTCCCTCACCGTATTCCCGGCGGAGCCAGTGAATGGCCGGATTCCGGCGGAACCAGGTCAGCTGCCGCTTGGCATATTTCCGGGAGGCCTGCTGCACAAGCTCTGTGGCAGTTTCTATGGAACTGCGTCCGGCCAAAGCATCCACAAATTCCTTGTAGCCGATGGCCTGCATAGCGGTACATTTTTCCGGAACACCCTCTGCAAGCAGGGATTTGATTTCTTCCAACAATCCTTGCTGGAGCATTACCTCCACCCGGCGGTCAATTCTTTCGTACAGAGTCGCCCGCTCGGCATCTTCCAAGGCAAACCAAACCGGGTTGTACCGTGGCGGGATCTGCTGGGTTTCCAAATTGTGCTGGGTAATGGTCTTGCCGGTTTCCAAATAGACTTCCATAGCCCGGATGATTCGCTTCTGATCGGAGGGGTGCAGCCGCTGGGCCGATTCCGGATCAACGGCTCGGAGCTGTTCAATCACAGCTTCAATGCCTTCTTCACTTGCCAGCTTTTCTAAGCGTTCCCGGCAGCCGGTAGAAGGACAGGGGGCAAAGGCGTTGCCTCTTATCAATGCGTCCATATATAGCCCTGTGCCGCCTACAATGATGGCGGTTTTTCCCCGGGCTAAAATATCGTCCACAATAGGCGTTGCCATATCGCAGTACTTGCCCACAGAGAAATCCTCCCAAGGCTCAGCAACGGACAGCATATGATGGGGGATGTTTTCCATTTCCTCAGCGGAGGGCTTGGCGGTGCCAATGTCCATCCGCTTATACACCTGCATAGAGTCGCAGGATACAATCTCACCGTCAAGCTCCTTTGCCAAAGCAATGGACAGAGCGGTTTTGCCGGAAGCAGTAGGCCCGGCAATACAAATGATATTTTGCATATTATTCTTCCGTTTCTTTGTCGGAGATAGGGGTTCCGCATTCCGGGCAGAATTTGGGCAAAAACAAATGCCGTTTTCCTGTTAGGATATATCCGCAGTTAGGACAACGGATGGTCCAGGCAATGATTACAGCTACGGCGATCATACCGATACCCAACCACTGCAGAACCTGAGAGGTTGTTGTGCCCAGCCAGGTGATTCCTACACCCAGCAAGGACAGACAGATAGAAATAAGATAGCGTGCATTTAGCTTTCGTCTCATAATTAACTCCGCTTAAATTGCTTTTCCAGCTGCTTTTTGCTTAAGCAAATGCAAATAGGTCTGCCGTGGGGGCAGTGTTTCAAATCTTCTCGACTTAATACCTGCTTAGCCAGAACTAAAAGCTCTTCTTCGCTGCTCTTCCAGCCGGCCTTAATGGCGGCCTTGCAGGCCACGGTGTGCAGCAGCTCGTCCCGGACGGAGTCCTTCCGCTCCTTGCGGCCGTTCAGCAGATCGGCAGCCAAGGTCTGTAAGGCATCCACAGCCTGGGAACTGTCCAAATCCATAGGTATCTGCCGAATGAGCAGGGTGTTCTCGCCAAATTCCTGAATTTCAAAGCCCAATTCTTCCAAAAGGGTTTGATTGTCCAGCAGAATTGCAATTTCATCAGGACTGGACCGATGGGAGATGGGGGTCAGCAGAGTTTGGGCGGAAATAGCCTCCTGCTCTGCTTTCAGTTTTTCGAAAAGGATACGCTCGTGGGCGGCGTGCTTGTCAATGAGATAGGCCTCCTCACCTTGCTCCACCAAAATGTAGCTGTTATACAGCTCACCCACATAACGCCAGGGAATATCCTGGGGCATGGCCTCCATAACCACCTGTTCCGGCTCCGGTTCGGGAGCAGGCGCAGGAATGGGAGCGGGAGTGGGAACAGGCGCGGGGCGGGGAATCTGCACAGATTCCCGCACAGGGGGGATTGCGGTCTGTTCCACCGCAGCGGCCACAGCGGCAGCTGCCAGTGCAGAGGGCTTGGGGGCTTCTTTCACCGCAGTTGCAAAATTCTTATACTCCTGGGTGCTCATGGTGCGGAAGAAGTTTTCCTGCTTGGGAGCAGGCTTTGCGGTTGTGGGCGCAGAGGCAGGTGCAGCAGGCTTTTGGAACTGCACCTGAGGCCGATCCGGGGTCTTGTTCAGTGCACCCAAAACACCATAGTGAATGCAGTCAAAAACAGCCTTTTCGTTGAGGAATTTCACTTCCGTTTTTGCTGGGTGGACATTCACATCCACGGCACTGGCAGGTAGGGTCAAATGTAACACACAGGCGGGGAATTTGCCTGTCATAATCTGATTGCGATAGGCCTCTTCCAGCGCGGCAATCATGATCCGGGATTTCACAGGCCGACCGTTGACGAAGAAGGTCTGCAGCGCCCGGCTGGGCCGTGCGTCAGTGGGTTTGGAAACAAAACCGGACAGGTTGTACCCATCCCATTTGCTCTCCAAAGGAACCAGCCGCCCGGAATCCCGGCCGTATACGCAGTACACAGCTGCTTCCAAGCTGCCTGTGCCGGGGGTAGAAAGGACTTCCTTGCCATCCCGCAGGAAACGGAAAGCCACCTCCGGGTGGGCCAAAGCCTGCATTTGAATGGCGGCAGCGACTTTGCTACCCTCCACTGTATCAGACTTCATAAATTTCATTCTTGCCGGGGTGTTGAAGAACAGATCCCGGACGATGATGGTAGTGCCGTCGGGACAGCCGGCCTCAGACTCCTCGGTAATGACACCGGCCTCCAAACTAAGGCTTGTGCCACTGATGGCGCCGGGGGTTTTGGTCATTACATCAATGCGGCTGACAGAAGCCACCGCCGCCAAAGCTTCGCCGCGGAAGCCCATGGTAACAATGGCAGCCAAATCCTCGGCAGTTTTCAGCTTGGAGGTAGCGTGGCGGAGGAATGCGGTCTTTACATCCTCGCTGCTCATACCGCAGCCGTTGTCGGTGACCCGCAGGAAGGTCATACCGCCATCCCGGATCTCCAAAGTGACTTGGGATGCGCCGGCATCCACGGCATTTTCCAGCAGCTCCTTCACAACGGAAGCGGGCCGTTCCACCACTTCACCGGCGGCGATTAAGTTGGCAATATGGGGAGAAAGCTGAATAATTTTAGGCATAAGATCACCTCATGGCAGACATACCGATTTGGTTGATAATCATGTGAATGAGAATGGGAGCGATAATGGTGTCGGCCCGCTCATAGGCCCAGGCAAGGGCGATGCCTGCTGGGAGATATTGCATAAAGCAAAGGGCAAGTGTTAACCAGTTTGCGCTGCCGATAAAACCTACAACGTGAATAGAGGAAAAAACGGCAACAGAGATTATATAAGCAAGGAGCCGATGTTTTCTTTGCAGTTGCTGGAAAATAAGCCCGCGGTACAAGGTTTCTTCCACCACAGGCACGAAAAAGACAGTGCAAGCACCCATAATCAAGGGATTTTCCTGAACCATACCGGTCACGGCCTGGTCATTTACATTGGCAAAAGTGGGATCAATCCGGGTGATCAAAAGGCCTACGAGAATCGTGCCCCAATAATAAATGCCAAAGCCCACGATAACATAGATCAGACATTTGGGGATATTTTTCCAGGCTGTTTGCAGGGACTTTCCCAAAAACCGGTGAAAGATCGCCACAATGCTCACAAAATTTACCAGAAAATAGATGATATTCAGTGCAGATACAGAAATGTGGTATCCAAGGAAATAGGCTGCAATGGCGATAGCATCGGCCAAAAGGAGATGACTGAAGACTAAGTAGATATAGCCCAGGATGTTTTCCTGATGGGTGGTGGCAATGGAAAGTTTCATATTACTCCAACATTTTCTTCAGTTTGTACAGCTCGTTCATAGCTTCAATGGGGGTAAGTGTTTCCACACTAATGGCGGAAAGGGCTTGGGCGACCTGCTGAGAGCTTAGATCCAGCATACTGATTTGATCGTCCACTTCTGACTCCCGCACCTTCACAGGCCGGGGGCTGTCATCATTTTCCAGCTCTTGCAAAATCTGTCTTGCCCGGGTAATGACGCTACTGGGCAGACCTGCCAGCTTGGCAACTTCCACACCGAAGCTGTCGTCGGTGGCGCCGGGAACGATCTTCCGCAGGAAGATCATTTTGTCGCCACGCTTTTTCACAGCGATATTGTAATTCTTGATACCGGGGAGCTGCTCTTCAATAACGCTCAGCTCATGGTAATGGGTGGCAAAAAGGGTCTTAGCGCCCAAAACCCGGGGATTGGCCACATACTCCAAAACAGCCCGGGCAATGGCCATGCCGTCATAGGTGGAAGTGCCGCGTCCGATTTCATCTAAAATCAGCAGGCTCTTGGCGGTGGCATACTTCAAAATAGAAGCCATCTCCGCCATCTCCACCATAAAGGTAGATTGGCCGGAGGCCAGATCGTCGCTGGCGCCGATACGGGTGAAAATTCTGTCCACAAGACCGATCTTGGCGGACTTTGCCGGCACGAAAGAGCCCATCTGCGCCATTAAAGTGATGAGGGCCACCTGGCGCATATAGGTAGACTTACCGGCCATATTGGGGCCTGTGATGATAGAAACCAAATTCTCGCTGGTACCCAACTGTGTATCGTTGGGCACAAACAGAGTGTCCTTGAGCATCTTTTCCACCACGGGGTGACGGCCCTCACTGATGGAAATTTCGTTGTCCAAAGAGATCTCCGGGCGGCAGTAGTTGTTTTTTACAGCCACGGTTGCCAAGCTGCACAGAGTATCCACCGCAGCCACAGCGGCGGCAGAAATCTGCACCCGGACAGCCTGCTGTGCCAAAAACTCCCGGAGGTTGTTGAAAATTTCGTATTCCAAAGCGGTGCAGCGCTCTTTTGCGGTGAGCACCTGCTCTTCCAGTTCTTTCAGTTCGGGGGTGATGTAACGCTCGTTGTTGGTAAGGGTCTGACGGCGGATGTAGTGAGCAGGAACTTGATCCACAAAGGATTTGGAAACCTCAATGTAGTAGCCAAAGACCCGGTTGTAGTTGACCCGCAAAGTGCGGATGCCGGTCTTTTCCCGCTCCTCGGCTTCGATGGCGGCCATGATGCCGGCGCCGCCGTCCATAATGTCATTGAGGCGGTCTACTTCTGCGTTGGCGCCTTTTTTGATGATACCACCTTCGCGAATGGTCAGCGGAGGCTTTTCTGTAATGGTGTTTTCAATCAAATCGGCGCAATCGGTGAGGGAATCGATGGATTCCTGCAATTTCTGCAGCATAGGAGATCTGCTCTGCTGCAAAAGCCGCTTGATATCGGGCAGACTGCGCAGACCGCCGGCTAAGGACAGAAGGTCCCGGCAGTTGACAGTACCGGTCACGATCCGGGTCATCACACGCTCAAAGTCGGTGACATATTTAAGAGCCTCGGTCAGCTCACCCCGTGTGACGGTATCATTCACCAGTTCCTCTACAGCGTTCTGTCGGCTGATAATTTCGCCTGCATCCAGCAGGGGCTTTTCCAGCCAGCTGCGGAGCTGTCGACCACCCATAGGGGTTTGGGTCTTATCCAGTACCCACAAAAGCGTACCCTTTTTGTCTTTAGCACGGAGGGTCTCAGCCAATTCCAGATTCCGCCGGGCATCCAGGTCCAGTTCCATAAATACACCGGTGGTGTAGTAAATCAGTTCGTTGATGTGGGAAAGATCATTCTTCTGCAGTTCAATCAGCAATTGCAGCAAGCTGCCTGCAGCCATCACAGCTTCGGGGAGTCCTCCAAGGCCCAATTCGGCAACAGACTTTTCGAAATGCTTCTCCAAAAGGGTTTCTGCGGTTTCAGCCATAAACTGCTCGGGCTTGCCCTCGTCCAAACAACAGTGCAGCCGATGGCGCAGAGCATCGTTAAGAATTTCGTTGGAAGTTGCCTTGCCGTAGCGAATGACTTCAGTGGGGGCAAAGCGGCCCAGCTCCGAAGCAGCGGCCTGGGAGTCAGCGCACACGGTCACATAGAACGCACCGGTGGAAACATCACAAAATGCCACGCCGATTCGGGTATCTTCACCGTACATACAGGCCATGTAGTTGTTGCGGCTTTCCTCCAGCATACAGCTTTCCGTTACCGTGCCGGGGGTAACGATCCGGGTGATCTCTCGCTGCACAATGCCCTTTGCCTGCGCCGGGTCTTCCACCTGTTCGCAGATAGCTACCTTGTAGCCCTTCTGCACCAACCGGGCAATGTAGGCATCCACGCTGTGATAGGGCACACCACACATAGGAGTTTGTTCCTCCACAGGCTTATTCCGATCCCGGGTGGTAAGGGTCAGATCCAGTTCCTTGGCGGCAAGACGGGCATCCTCGTCGAACATCTCATAGAAGTCACCCAGCCGAAAGAACAAAATGCAATCCTGGTTCTGTTCCTTAATATCAAAATACTGACGCCGCATAGGGGTCATTTCATTGGTTTTTGTTGCCATAGGACTTAATCCTCTCTCATTTCTCCTGTTAAGCTCCAGGTGGTTGCACCGGTGACGATGATGTGGGCAAAGCTGCCAATAAGGTTTTTATCGCCCATCAGCCGTACCAGCCGGCCGCCCTCGGTGCGGGCGGTGAGGAATTCCTTGTCAGTGCCGTCGATAAGGCACCGCATAGTCTTTCCAATGTATTCTTTGTGCAGCTCCTCGGAGATGGTATTCTGCACAGTGCACAGCCGGTCAAACCGGCGATTCTTTTCTTCCTTGGGGGTGGGGTCATCCATAGATGCCGCAGGTGTGCCGGGCCGGGGAGAGAAAATAAAGGTAAACAGGGAGTCGTAGCGCACCTGTTCAATCAAAGTGATGGTCTCTTCGAATTCTTCTTCTGTTTCACCGGGGAATCCCACGATCACATCGGAGGTCAGAACCAAATCGGGCATAACGGACTTGGCATAGTTCACCTTTTTCAAATAAGTCTCCCGGTCGTAGTGACGGTTCATCGCCTTCAGTACCCGGGAAGAGCCGGATTGGAAGGGAAGATGCAGCTGCTTGGCAATCTTGGGGCTTGCAGCCATGGTGTCAAAGAGTTTTTGGGAAGCATCTTTGGGGTGACTGGTCATAAACCGGATCAGAAAATCTCCGGGAATCTCGGCGATTTTTGCCAGCAAGTCAGCAAAATCCACACCCTGCTCCAAGTCCTTGCCGTAAGAGTTTACGTTTTGCCCCAAGAGGGTGATGTCCTTCACACCGCTTTCCACAAGGGCTTGGCACTCAGCCAGAATATCTTCCCATTTGCGGCTCCGTTCCCGGCCCCGGACATAGGGTACGATGCAATAGGTGCAGAAATTATTGCAGCCGTACATAATGGAAACCCAGGCTTTTAAGCCGCTGTCTCTTTGCTGGGGCAGACCCTCTACAATAGAGCCGGGCTCGTCCGCAGTATAATAAGTCCGCTTGCCGGTAAACAGCACCCGGCGGAGAATCTCCGGGAACTGCCACAAATGATGGGTGGAGAACACACCGTCCACATGGGGATAACTGTTCTTAATCCGGGTAACCACCTGCTCCTGGCCGGCCATACAGCCGCAGAGGAATATTTTTTGACGGGGGTGGCGGTGCTTGGTGTGGGTGAGAGCGCCCAAATTGCCGAAAACCCGCTGCTGGGCGTGTTCCCGGATAGCGCAGGTGTTCATGACCACCACATCCGCCCCCTCAGCGTCTCCTACAATAGCGTAGCCGGCTTCAATCAACAGACCGCGGATCCGCTCAGAATCCGCCTCATTCTGCTGACAGCCGTAGGTTTCTACATAGGCTGTGGGGGTGATGTTTTGGCTCTGCCAAAAGGCTTTTATTTCCTCGCAGAAAGCAAGCTGACTATCTACTTGCTCCTGCTGTATTACTGTGGTTTTTCCGTTCATGGGAAAGCTCCTTGCAGATATAATATATCAATATAATATAATAGCATTTATGTCGCTTTTTTGCAAGGGTTAGCAGAAATTTTACGGAATCGTAAATTTTTGTAAATAATCTTGCTTTTGGGTACCTTTCGTGATAAACTATGGGGGAATTACTTATAAAGTAAGAAATGAGGAAAATTTATGAAATGTAAATTCTGTTTGGCAGAGGTGGAAGATGATGTAACCGTCTGTCCCGTCTGCGGAAAAGCATTGGAAGAAACTGAGGATACCCCTGCTGAGGAAACTGTAGAAGAAACTGTGGAGGAAGTTGCAGAAGAAACTGCAGAAGAAACTGCGGAGGAAGTTACGGAAGAAACAGAGGAAGTTCCGGTTATGGAGGAAGTTCCCACCAAGAAGAAGTCCAAGGCTCTAGTGGTTACTTTGGCAGCCTTGGGAGGCTTGGTGCTGGCGGCAGCTTTGGTTATTGCCGTGCTGTACGGCATGGGCTATAAGCTCAGCGATATCGGCGCATTCCTTGGTTTGAAAGAGGCGGGCCCGGACTACAAGAACAACTACTCCGTTTCCGATCAGAAGATGGAGCAGGCTGCCAAAGAGGTGATTGCCAAGGTTGGTGATCAGACCCTCACAAATGAGCAGCTGCAGGTCTACTACTGGCTGACTGTCCAGGATTATGTGTATCAGTATGAATATGCCATCAGTATGGGCGCTGATACGGAACTGGGCTTTGATCTGAAAAAACCGTTGAGCGAGCAGGTCTATGATCTGAAAACCGGCAAGACTTTTGAACAGTTCTTCTTGGAAAATGCCCTGGAGAGCTGGCGCAGATATGCAAGCTTTGTTCAGCTGTCACAGGATGTCGACTTTAAACTGAGCAAAGATATTCAAGACTTCCTGGATGGCTATAAAGAAGATTTGGAAGCGGCTGCCAAGGAAAATGGCTATGCGGATGCAGAAGCCTATGTAGATGCACAGGTTTCCAAGGGTAGCTCTGCGGATGCCTATTTCGAGTATGTGTCTACGCAGTATAAAGCATTGGGTTACCTGCAGTCCAAAGAACCTGAACTGGCACCTACAGAGAAGGAAATGGAGGATTATTACAAAGCGCACGAGAAAGATCTGGCCGATGCAGGCTATGGCAAGAGTGCTGGTAAGTACTATGATGTGCGCCACATATTTGTAACTGTACAAGGCGAGATGGGCGAAAAGGGCTATACCGATGCCCAGTGGGAAGAATGCCGCGCCAAGGCGCAGAAGCTTTTGGATGATTTCTTGGCAAATGAACCCACAGAGCAGAAATTTGCCGAACTGGCTATGAAGAATTCTGAAGATCCCGGTTCTGCTGCCAACGGCGGTCTGTATGCAAATCTGACCAAGAATTATGGTTTCATCAAGGAATTCGAGGATTGGTATACGGATGAGAGCAGGAAGCCTGGCGATACCGGTATTGTGAAGAATACCGGAAGCTCCAAGGTGGGCTACCATGTTATGTACTTCTCCGCAGCCCGAGAGATATGGAAGGACCAGGTAGAAACCTTGATTCTTTCAGAAAAAATGGGCGAGCTTTTGGAGCAGACTAAGGAAACTTATCCCATGACTGTTAACTATAAGAATATCGTCCTGGGCAAAGCTGACCTCGTAACAGAAACAAAATAAAAATAGGAATCCCTGTCATCTTGCATAAAGCGCGATGACAGGGATTTTAGCATTTTGTTGGGTAGTTTTGCCTTTTTGTATGTTTGTTTTGCGATTTGTTGACAGCGGGGAAAGGGCATGCTATAAAAGCCCCCTCTGTTCAGACCCTTGCCATCAAGGAACTGCCCTTTACCGTGGAAAACGGTGCCACCAAGCTGTCAATCCCCGGCAAGAAGACCCTCACCGTTACTTTCTGATAAATTATCAAAAAGCCCTTGCACTATATGGTGCAAGGGCTTTTTTGCGCTTACTACTGGGAGTAGAATTTCAAAAACTGGGTTTCTACACACGGGAGAGTGGGGATAATTCCAGTAGGTAGCCTTTTATGCTGGGATGTGCTACAGTTTTGAAAGAAAAGGAAAGGTGATAAAATGAGAGCAATTAAAATCGTGGCAGACTCCTCTGCCAATCTATTGAAACTGGAGCAAATACCTTTTTCCTGCGCACCCCTCAAGATCATCACAGCGGAACAGGAATTTGTAGATGATGAGACCTTGAATGTGGCGGAGATGGTGACATTTTTTGATACTTATAAAGGAAAATCCCAAACCTCCTGCCCCAATCCCGGAGATTGGGTAGACGCTTTCGACGACACAGACGAGGTGTTCTGCGTTACCATCACCAGCGGCTTGTCCGGCAGCTATAATGCCGCCCTTGCCGCTAAGCAGATGTACGAGAGCGAAAATCCCGACAAGCGAGTGTGCGTGATCGATTCTCTGTCTGCCGGTCCGGAACTTAAGCTGATTGTGGAGAAATTGCAGGAACTGATTGCCCAAGACTTATCCTATGAAGAGATCTGTGACAAAATCCGGGCCTATACCCAAAATACCGGCCTGCTGTTTATGCTGGAGTCTATGCGAAATCTTGCTGCCAACGGCCGTGTGTCACCGGCGGTAGCAAAGATCGCAGGACTTTTAGGTATTCGTGTTGTAGGCAAAGCCAGCGATGCCGGTACATTGGAGCCTATGGATAAGTGCCGGGGCGAAAGCAAGGCTCTTGAGAAAATTGTTTTCCATCTGCAGGAACTGGGTCTACAGGAAGGTAAGGTGCGTATTGCCCATTGCCAAAACCCCGGCGCGGCAGAGAAACTGCAAAAATTGGTTGCAGAACAGTTTCCCAAAGCGCAGATGGAAATTTCCAAATGCACAGGCTTGTGCAGCTTCTATGCTGAAAAAGGCGGTATGCTGATCGGCTTTGAAAAAATTTGATAAGAACCCCCTCCGCGGAGGGGGTTCTGTTAAATTTCAAAGGGAACCACATGGTCCACTGCGTCAGCAGCGGTGATAACAGCATCATCGTTATCCATATCGATCAGCTGATAGCGGTCATTGCCCATATTAAGCTCTTTCATATAGCTCAGCTGGCGCAGACCATGGCGGGTCTCCATCCGTTCCACCAATGCGTGACGGAAGTGGGGCGGCATGGCATAGATCATATCCACACAGGACTGATCTACAGCCAAAAGATCCACAGAAGCGCAGATGCCCACATTGGGCGTTACCACCGGCTGGGCCTCAATACCCTCACAGTCGCAGGAAACAGACATATTCCGCATCACATTGATATACACGATTTTTTCGCCAAAGAGTTCAGTAACCGATTTTGTGGACTCGGTCATCCGCTCCATAAATTCTTCTTTGTTCATACCCCACATTTTGCCGTTCAGGGAGTGAACCATACCCTTGCCAACCTTGCCGTCGGCGCAGCCAATGCCGATGTTCTTGTTAGAACCGCCGAAACCGCCTAAAGTATGACCCTTAAAATGGGTGAGTACCAGCATAGAATCATAATTCACAATGTTTTTACCCACGGACATTTCCGTAAGCCATTTGCCGCCCTTAACCGGCAGCATCATAGCGCCATCTTCGTCCAAAATATCCACAGGCGCAAAGGTCCAGCCGTTGGCCTTAGCCACCTCCCGGTGGCATTCGGCATCGTGCCGCTCGCCTTCATAATAGGAGTTGGTCTCCACAATGGCAGCGCCGGGCAGATTGTTTTCCACCAACTGTTTCACCCAGGGACGGGGGATGATGTTAGGGCCGTTGCGCTCACCGGTGTGAACCTTAATGGCAACCTTGCCTGTTAAATTCTCAGAGATTCGCTTAAAAAGCTTTTCCAAGCCCTCAGCGGTCAACTCCCGAGTGAAATACACCTGGGATTCTGCGCCGCTGCGTTCTGCGTAGGGGATATAGCATTCGCCACCTGTACCTGCAATGGGTTTCATAAAAATACCTCCTGTTCTCAATGGGAAAAGTACCCGGAATTGCTATGGGCAATTCCGGGTATAAAAATTACAGATTGTAGTACTTGTCGAACTCGGCGGGGTGGGGGATCTTGGACATCTCGCTGCACTCAGCGCGCTTGGTCTTGATGAAGTTGGCAATCAGCTCCTCGGGGAATACGCCGCCGGCGGTGAGGTAGTCGTGGTCAGCTTCCAAAGCATCCAGAGCATCCTCCAGCCGCACAGGCAGATGGCTGAGCTTAGCCTTCTCCTCGTCGCTGAGGTGGTACAGATTGAAGTCGTAGGGGCCCCAGCCGTTCTCGTGGGGATCGATCTTGTTCTTGATGCCGTCCAGACCAGCCATCAGGATAGCTGCATAGCAGAAGTAGGGGTTGCAGGTGGCATCGGGGTTGCGCAGCTCAAAGCGGCGCTTGTCGGGACTCTTGGCGTAAGCGGGAATGCGGATAACAGCGCTTCTGTTAGAGGTGGCATAACCCACAGTCACGGGAGCCTCAAAGCCGGGCACCAAACGCTTAAAGGAGTTGGTGCTGGGGTTGGTGATGGCGCACAGAGAAGAGATGTGCTTCAGCAAACCGCCCATAAAGTAGTGAGCTTCTTTGCTCAGATGGGCATAGCCGGTGTCATCAGCGAAGACAGGCTGGCCGTCCTTGAACAGGATCATATGCACGTGCATACCGCTGCCGGCCTCGCCGTAAATGGGCTTGGGCATAAAGGTAGCGCTCTTGCCGTACTTGAGGGCGGTGTTGTGGATGATGTACTTGATCATCATGGTAGCATCAGCCATGTGAACCACTTCACCCAGCTGGGGCTCGATCTCAAACTGACCGCTGGCAGCCACCTCGGGGTGATGATAGTTGATCTCAATGCCGGCATCCAGCATATGCATACACATCTCACTGCGGCACTCATAGGCCACATCAAAGGGCTTGGCAATGTGATAGTTTTTCTGCTTGGGAACGATGACACCCTTGCCATCGATAGCGGAGTTCCAGTAGGACTGCTGGGCATCCACGGTAGCGCCAATATAATTGCCCTGGACACCCCAGGTCACATCGTCAAACAGATAGAACTCAAACTCAGGGAGAATCTTCATCTCGTCGGCGACACCGCTGTCCTTCATATACTGGACGGCAGCCTTGATAATATTCCGGGGGTACTGAGCCAGAGGCCGGTTCTGAGGATAATCGATAATCATTGCATTGCCGGTCATAGTCAGAGTGGGGATGGAGCAGAATGGATCGATCATAGCGGTGTCGGGATCGGGAATGAACACCATATCACTCTTTTCTACCACGGCATAACCGTAGTTGGAAGCATCGAAACCGATGCCGCTCTTCATAGTGTCCTCGGAGAAATTTTCAGCGGGGATGGTCACATGGCGGTACTGACCGTTGATGTCCACCATTTTGAAGTCTACCATCTTGATATCATTTTCTTTGATGATAGCAAGAACGTCCTGAATGCTTTTTGCCATTTTGGATTCTCCTTTATATGTAATTTATGGAATTAGTATAACAATGCAGTGGGGTATAAGTCAAGAAAAAATGCTCAGATCTCCGTGAACTCGTAAATGTAGCAGACAGTGCTTTTGTAGGAATAAACTACCCGGCCGTCGGGCAGGTCTTCTCTAACAAATTTGTCAAAGTCAACGCTGTGCTTTTGGCGGATGAAATCAGCCGGGTCATTCAGTTCTGCTTCTAAAAATTCAGTTTGCGGATGGGCCTCCCCGGCGCACCCGTTTAGAAATGTAGCAACGATCTCGTATTCTTTCATATTAAGCCTCCTGTAGTTTGTTGTAGACCCGGCGGTAGATGATGGTAGCCAGGATGAATGTGCAGGTGTCGGAAATGGCCTGGGCAGCCACCACGCCGTACAGACCCACAAAATGGTTGAGGATCAGCAAAATGGGAATGGCGAACAGGCCCTGCCGGCAAACACCTAACAGCAGGGATTCCTTACCCTTGCCCATAGCCTGCAGGCAGAAGACCTTTTGGAAATTGGCGATCATAAAGGGGGTTGCCAAACAGGCAATCCGCAAAAATTCCGTGCCGTATTTCACAGTTTCCGCATCCCGGATAAACAGGGTAACGATCTGCCGGGGGAACAGCTGAAAAACAGCAATGAAGAAACAAGCGGTAGCCATGCCGTAGATCTGCGCTCTGCGGGCGAAGTCCCGCATGCGGGGGTAATTCTTGGCGGCGTAGTTGTAAGCAACCAGGGGCATCATGCCCTGGCACAGACCCATACCGATGTTCAGCGGCAGCATATCTGCTTTTGCCACAATGCCGTAGGCAGCTAATTTTACTTCGCCGTAGCTGACCGTGAGGTTGTTCTTCAGAATGGCAGTGATGTTTGCCAAAAGGGTTGTCATAGTGGAGGGCAGACCGATAGCCAAAATCGCACGGAAGGTCATTCTGTCCACCCTTGCCAGCTTGGGAGAGAAGGTCAGAACGGATTTGCACCGGAGCCGACAGAAGGTAAAAATAAAGAAGAGCAGGGAAATGACATTAGAAAGAAGCGTGGCCATAGCTGCACCGGTAACTTCATTGCCGGGAGGCAGGATCACGAACATAAACAGAGGATCCAAAATGATGTTGGAAATGCCGCCCAGAGCAAGGCCAAAGCCGGATTCTTTGGAATAGCCGGCGCTGCGGAGCAGATGGGACATAGTCAGCCCCACAGTGGAGGGAATAGCGCCTACAACCAAGACCCAAAACAGATAGCTGGTAGCGTAATCCAAAATGGCATCGGTAGCGCCCAAAAGCCGTGCCAAAGGCTCGGTAAACAGCAGGCAAATAAGGGAGTATACCGCGGCAAGGGCCAATGAGCCGTAAATGCTGAAAGCACCGACCCGGCGGGCATGGTCCTCTTTCTTTTCTCCCAGTAAACGGGACAGCAGGCTACCACCGCCCACGCCGAAAAGATTGGACAGAGCGTTGAGCATAAAGAACAAAATGCCTACCACACTGGCAGCAGCCACTTTGTTGGGATCGTTACTCATACCGATGAAGACCGTGTCAGCCATATTGTAGATCATCGTAATGAGTTGGCTGACGATGGTGGGAATGGCCATAGTAAGCAGGGCCTTACCCACCGGCATCGTTTCAAACAGCTCGGTTTTACTGTATTTCTCTTTCACCTTGCGCCTCCGTAGAACAAGAAAATATTTTATATATTGTAGCATAAAACTGCCTGAAATACAAGGTGCGATCCGCGGTTGCAAGGGAAAACGAGGTGTGATATAATCTTACCAAGAGGTGAGATTATATGAAGAAACTGATTTTAATATTACTTGTAATTATGTTATTGACTGCCTGCGGGCAAGATAAAGAAAATACGCAGGAGGTGGTATATGTGAACATCACAGCCCAAGAGGCGAAAAAAATAATGGATACAGAGCAGAACTATATCATTCTGGATACCCGTACCCAGGCCGAGTATGACGAAAAGCATATTCCCGGCGCCATTGTGATTTCTCATGAGGAAATCAAAGAAAAGGCAGAATCCGTGTTGCCGGATAAAGATCAGCTGATCCTGGTCTATTGCCGCAGTGGCCGGCGGAGTAAGCTGGCAGCGGAAGACCTGGTGGAACTGGGCTACACGAACATCAAGGAATTCGGTGGTATTATTGATTGGCCCTACGAAACGGAATAATGAAAAAACTGCCCAAGGGCGGATTTGCTATAATACCATTAAGAGGTGAGGAAAATGATCATTCTGATTGCCGGCGCAACCCATGCCGGAAAGACGGCCTATGCGCAAAAGCTACTGGAAAAGTACAAATACCCTTACCTGTCTATCGACCACTTGAAGATGGGTCTTATCCGCAGCGGTCAAACCGACCTGACCCCTATGGATGATGAAAAGCTGACCGATTACCTGTGGCCAATTGTCCGGGAGATGGTGAAGACCGCCATTGAGAACAAGCAAAACCTCATTGTGGAGGGCTGCTATATTCCCTTTGATTGGCAAAAGGATTTTGACCGGGAGTACTTGGAACATATTCGGTATGTCTGTTTGGTGATGTCCGCAGACTATATTGAAAACCACTTTGCAGACATCGTGGAAAAGGCAAGCGTGATTGAGTGCCGCCTGGACGATTCCGACCTTAGTAAGGACGAGCTGATCGCAGAGAACGAATATAACCTTGGACAATGCATTGCCTGGAATTTGCCCTACATTCTGATCGACAAAGAATACAAGGTGGAGTGAATATGAAACTCTTAATTGAAGCCTTAACAAAATTCACTTGCGGCATGTTAATGGTGGGATTGTTAATCTTCCTGCCGGCTGGAACGTTGGGTTATACATACGGCTGGCTGTTCGTTGGCCTGCTGTTTATCCCCATGCTGATTGCCGGCTTTGTGATGCTGGCAAAAGCCCCGGACTTTTTGAGAAAACGCCTGGACGCCAAAGAAAGGCAGACAACGCAGAAAGGTGTGGTTGCTTTCTCGGGACTTATGTTTATTGCCGGTTTCGTGGTGGCTGGTCTGGATTTCCGCTTTGGCTGGTCTGCAGTACCTACTTGGGTGGTCATTGCCGCATCGGTGCTGTTTTTAATCGCCTATGCTCTGTATGCCGAGGTAATGCGTGAAAATGCATACCTCAGCCGTACTATCAAGGTGGAGCAAGGACAGACCGTGGTAGACACCGGGCTGTACGGCATTGTCCGCCATCCTATGTACGCAGCGACCATCCTGCTGTTTTTGATGATTCCGCTGGTGCTTGGCTCTTGGTATGCGATGATTGCGTTTGCATTCTACCCGGGAATTATTATTGTCCGACTGAAGGACGAGGAAGAATTACTAACTAAAGAACTCCCTGGCTACGAAGCCTATAAACAAAAAGTCAAGAGCAGACTGATACCCTATATTTGGTGAGGTAATGCTATGCTGATAAGAGGTTGTCAAGAGGGGAAGGGAACGCCCCGGCTCACGGAAGTGAAATGTCCCAACTGCGGCGAGCTTGTAGAAGTGTTTATCGTGATGGGCGGTCCGATCGGAAAAACCGGAACGCTGGCAAATGATGAAATTTGTGCTTGCGGCCATATCCTCCCCGCTGGCAGTTTTGAAACGGAATACGAGCGGTAGAAACGATTACTACCGCTTTATTGGACAGAAAACATGCTATTATTATGATATCCGAAGGGAAAAGTGGAATATAAGAGGTGGGTATTATGATTAGCTTGCTTTTTAGTTTAATTGGAGCCTTTATTTGGGTGCCATATAGGCTGATAATGGGGATTTTGAAGATTGTATTCGAGATTTTCTTTTGGATGTGGATCGAATTGTTATTTGGCAAACAAAAAAGGAGGTGGTAACCAATGAAAAAAACGGCAGAGGAAAAAATTCGTGCGGGTATTGTGAAGTATCAATATTTGCGGCAAAAGCTTAGATGCACAGATGTGTCAGTTGATCGTGAGTACCAACGATTATTTAACGGGTTCTTTCGGATGGGTCGCCGCACGGAAGCTTTCTATGTTGATTTCTATGAATACTTGGAACAGCATAAGAATATTGGAATTGCTTTCGCTGATGCACTTACATATCTATACGAAAAACAGGGAAGATTGGAAATATCCTTTGCGAGCAAAATGGTAGCAATGGTTGATCCGTCATTTCCAATTTGGGATAGCGTAGTTGCCGGAGGCCATTTCGGAATGAAAGCGCCATACGGAAGTGAGAAGAATCGCTTAGAAAAAGCAATTCGGAGATATGATGAATATTGCTGTCGGTATTCTGCGTATATGCAGACCAATGAGGCAAAGGAGAAAATTGCGTTTTTTAACAAGAATTATCCTGATATAGATATTTCTGATGTTAAAAAGTTGGATTTTATTCTCTGGCAAGAACGATAAAAAAGGCACAGGATTACTAATCCTGTGCCTTTGCTTATTTTTCTTTTAATTTTTTGTTTAGTTTCTTTGTTTTGGCGCGGGTGACAGTATAAATAATAGCCCAGATCACACCATAGCCTGCAATAAAAATGCCCGTAAACACCAAAATAGGTTTCAGCTGATTCAGCAGCCAGCCATTGATTAGATAGGTAAAAATATAAGCCATATACAGCACACCGCCGTGGAGCAGAAGCATAGTGGGCAGGGGCAGCTGCTCCATTTGATAAATGGCTGTCATACCTGCTGCCACAAAGGCAAGCGCTGTGATGGTCAAGATGCCCTTGCATACCGCCCCCGGGGCGAGGGGCTCGGCGGTACCGGTAGCGCCTAAGATGCCGTAAATGATAGCCAAAACCACCGGCCCACCGGCAGCGCAGATTAGGCCCCGGAGGAAAAACTCTTTGTAAAACTTTTTCACTTGTTGTCAAACCTCCTTTTAATCTGGGCAAAACACCGCCGGGACACATACTCCCGATAGCCACATTTGAACACTGCATCCACCGCGCCGGTATAGGCTACAGCAAACCGCTCCAATGCTGTTTCGTTTGCCAAAGCGCTTTTGTTGATGCGAATGAAGGAAGAGGGAAGCGACTGCTCCAATTCATACAGCCGCCCTTTCAGCCGATAGCGCTGGTTTTGAGAGTCAATGGCATAGGTTCTGCCGTCGAGGACTGTAATGCATTCGATCTCGGTAACAGCCAGCATTTTGATGTCATCCTCGGTGTAGCCGGGGATACGGTCTGAGTGCTTGGAGATGAGCGCCTCGATTTCGTCAACGAGTGGGGAGCGACTCCGTGCGGTGACGATTACTTCTTCCTCTTTCTCTTGGTCGATAATTAACTTGAATTTCATTTCGCCACCTCCTGTGCCTATATCATACCATATCCAAAACAAAAATGCTGAAAAAATTCCCTAATCGGCGTTTATGCAGCCCTAAACGGAAAATGCCCCCAAAAGGGGGCATTGAATTTGCTTGTAAATGTTTCAATTTTGCGGAGAGACAGAAGGCAGATTGCCTAAATTGTTATTTTCGCTGCCGTCGGGGATGGATTTAAGGTACTCCGTATCACCCCTATGAGCAATGCCCACTCCGGCAATTTGCCCCTGTTTGGCCATGTTAACTGCCTGTTGCTTTTCTACAAAGCTGTTGTCAGACAGCTGATAGCCGGTGATCCGACCGCCCTCTTTTACAAGGCCAACGATCCGCTTGGCATTGTTGTTAGCCTGGGGGATCTGATCCAAAGTCTGTTTGACCAGTTCTTGTCCGTCCATAAACACCACTCCTTTTGGCTTAGTTTTGCCAACCAAAAGAAAACTATGCAAAAAGCCATTGCTTTCATAAGCAATGGCTTTTTGGTCCAAGTGACAGGACTCGAACCTGCAGCATCCTGCTCCCAAAGCAGGCGCGCTACCATTGCGCTACACCTGGATAAAATATGCGGTTGTGATTGTTGCCCCTAAAGCAGGAGTGCTTCCTGTTGCGGTACCCGGCATCTGCCTGCGTCGGCGGCGCTCCTTGGCATCTGCCGACCGCGGCCACTCACTCGGCTCCCTTGACACCGCCGCCGGCGGCGGTCGCCTCGTTCCCCAATTGCGCTACACCTGGATAAAATATGATATTTGCAACGCCCTTATTATATAGTACTCTGCTGCAAAAATCAACCTCAAAAATCTGCATTGCTTTGAAAATTCCCGTAGGTTTTCCTGTTGACTATTGGCGTAGAAATGTTATAATAACATGCAAGCCCAGTTGCTTTTATCAAACCGAAGGAGAAAACAATGAGAGGCATTCCGTCTTTGATTACCGATATTAGAAAAAAAGTATTCACCGAGGTGGCTAAAATGGCCTATGCCGGCGGCGATTACACCAAGGCAGAGGATCTGCCCTATGCGATCGTTCCCGGTGACCGGCCGTTGCACCGGGAGTCCGTGTTCCTGGAGCGGGCCATCGCCGGTGAACGGGTTCGTCTGGCCATGGGCCTGTCCATTCGCTCTGTGCAGACCCGCACCTTGATGACCGAGGGTATGGATGCAGCTGCAGGCGCAGAGCAGTATTATGAGCCTCCGCTTATCAATATTATTCCTTATGCTTGTCACGCATGCCCTACTAACCAGTACAAGGTCAGCAACTACTGCCAGAACTGCCTTGCGGCATCCTGTCAAAAGGTATGTCCAAAGGATGCGATTTCTTTCCGAAATAACCGTTCCTATATCGACCTGGATAAATGCATTCGTTGCGGCAAATGCGCAACTGCCTGCCCCTATAATGCCATTGTCCACCTGGAACGCCCTTGCCAGGCCGCTTGCGGTATGGATGCTATCAGTTCTGATGAGCATGGCCGTGCGGTGATTGACCAGGATAAGTGCGTGGCTTGCGGCCAGTGCCTTGTGAGCTGCCCGTTTGGCGCAGTGGTGGACAAGGGTCAGATTTTCCAGGTAATACAGTCTATTCTGAAAGGCGATAAGGTCATCGCCGTGGTTGCCCCGGCCTTTATTGGTCAGTTCGGCAAACATTCTACACCCGGTAAATTCATCGCAGCTATGAAGAAACTGGGATTTGCCAGAATTGTGGAGGTGGCGGTTGGCGCTGATATTTGCACCATCGAAGAGGCCCGTGACTTTATGGAGCGTGTGCCCAGCGAGCAGGACTATATGGCAACATCCTGTTGTCCTGCCTGGCAGTCTATGATCTATAAGCTCTTCCCGGGCGAAACCAAGAATATTTCCATGACACTGACACCTATGGTCTTCACCGCCCGCTTGATGAAAAAGAAGTACCCCGGCTGTAAGGTGGTCTTCGTTGGCCCTTGCGCCGCCAAAAAGCTGGAGGCTATGCGGGAGGATATCCGTTCTGATGTGGATTTTGTTCTGACCTTTGAGGAACTACAGGGTATGTTCGAGGCCAAGGAGATCGATTTCGAGACTATTGAGCCCATGGACGACCTGAATGAAGGCAGTGCTGCCGGCCGTGGCTTTGCGGTAGCTGGCGGCGTTGCCAAGGCGGTGGAGGATATGGTTCACCAGCTTGACCCAGACCGGGAGATCAAGACAGCCCGGGCGGAGGGACTGCGGGATTGCCGGAAGCTGATGGCAATGGCCAAAGCCGGCAAGTACGAAGGATACCTTTTGGAAGGTATGGCCTGTCCTGGCGGCTGCGTGGCCGGCGCAGGAACGCTGTTGCCTGTTAACTTGGCTACTAATGTTGTGGGCCGCTACCAGTCGGAGACTGACCGAGTAAGCCCAACAGACAGCGCCTATCGGGATACCGGTAAAATCCTGGATTAAATAAAATCAAAAAGGACCTGCCGAAAGGCAGGTCCTTTTTGATTATAGTGATAGGAAATTACATATCGAAAGGTTCCATACCCAGAACGGGGTGACCCACAGTGCCCAGGTACTCCAGCAGCTGCTCGGGGTCTTCCTGGCATACGGTCTCGTCGGCGATCATATCGGTGAAGTTCTCAACACCGTACATTTCCAGAACAGTAGCATCCAGACGCTCACGCATCTGATCCTTCAGCATCTTGGGCATCCAGACGATACGGCCGGGGCCGCCTTCAGCTGCGATGAACTTCTTGGAAGAGATGAAGTGCTTGCCGTGGCCCATGAAGCCGGGAGTCTGCACGCCACCACCGGTCATAGAAGCCATTTCGGAGAAGCTCATACCCAGAGGAGTGATGCCGGCATGCTCACGGCAGGTGATAACCACGCCCATGGAGCAGGGCTCAACGCCACAGATACACTCGAAACAACCACAGGAGGTCATGGGATCCTGGAACAGGGAGTACAGAGTGATTCGCTCAACAGCGCCCTGAGAGTACTTGCAAACTGCCTCGTCCATGGAATCGTAACGACCCAGCTTCTCGTCCTGGCAGCCGGTCTTGAGGATGGGCTGGCAGGGACCTGCGGGATCCAGCTCCTGGGTAGCCTTAGCATCCAGCCAGGAAACAGCGCCACACAGACCCAGACGCTCGGGGGTGACGATACAAACGTGGCTGGGGGAGAATGCCTGACACATAATACAGGTGTAGAAGGTGTCAACGGATTCGTCGGTCATAGAAGCCAAACGAGCATCACGCTTGTTGAAGATCTCGTTAGCGGCAGCACGCAGCTCCTTGTTCTTGTCAGCGTCAACAACGATGGTGACCTGGCACTTGTCAACGACAGCCTCGAACTCGCTCATAACCTTAGCGTACAGAACTTCGCCCAGGTGAGCAAACTTGAAGCCCTTCTCGAAGTCAGCCTTGGAGATACGAACACGGATCATATCGCGCTGACCGGTGTGCATAACACCCTCGATGCAGTTGATCCAAGCGTGGATCTTACGCTCCATAACGGACTCGAAGTCGGGTTGCATAGCCTTGCCGGCGACCTCAATGGTGTAGGACAGGGAGATCTTGGAGCCGACAGCAACTTCGTCGATCTCGGGTCCGATAACAGTGATCTTGTGATCTTCCACTTCCTGCATGGTCTTGGTCTGCACCAGCTCGAAGCAGTCCACGCGGGAGCCGTCCACTTCCACCTGCATATCGCCGCGGCG
>JAFZDL010000068.1 GCA_017561205.1 Oscillospiraceae bacterium
CGCCAAAACGACGTGCTACACCGGTAAAAACGCAAGTGAGAAAAAGGTAAAGGCAGAATTTAGAAAAATTTTGATGCCATACCCAGGGTGGGAATATCAGAGTTTGTACTGCAGCGCGCTATCTTGATTTATCCCGTCACAAACGAATCAGCTCCTCAATGAGGAGCTGATTTTTAAGCCTTCCCCCTTGGGGAAGGTGGATTTTTCGAACGGAACGGGCGAAAAAGTCGGATGAGGTAAAAACCTCACCCGACTTCGCTCACGCTCGGACACCCTCCCCAAGGGGGAGGACTTGACGGGCGGCAGGTTGCTTTTGCGGAGGCCACGTTGTATAATATAAAGAACAAACAGACAAAGGAAGTGTCGTCATGAGAACCATAATCTGTGGTCAGTTCAAGCAGGAAACCAATCGCTACACGCCGGGGCTGTCTGATGAAAACGTGTACCGGGAGCGGGAATGCTTTTGGGGTGAAGAGGCAGTGCGGGAACATTTTATCGGCACAAAAGTTGAACTGGGCGCTTTTTTTGACCAGCTGGATGCTTGCGAAGAATGCCGGCTGGTCCCGGTCATGGCGCTCAATGCATCTCCCGGACCGGTTACGGCGCAAACGGTTTGGGACCTTGTGGCCAATCGCTTGCTGGAGGCTATTGATACGCAGCAGCGGGTGGACGGCGTGCTGTTGGCGCTTCATGGCGCCATGGTCACAGAGGAAATGGAGGACGGCGAGGGCGAGCTTTTGCTGCGGCTGCGGCAGCGGTTGGGCCCGGATGTGCCGATCGTCGCAACACTGGACCTGCATGCAAATGTTACAGAGCGAATGATGGAAAATGCAACGGCGCTGATTTCCTGCGACTATTATCCGCATACGGATTTTTACGAAACAGGTCTGCGGGCGGCAAGGATATTGTGGCAGGCGGCAACCGGAGCGGCAAAGCCGGTCATGGCGTGGAAAAAACTGCCGATGCTGTTTCCTTTTGTGATCACGGACATGGGCCCCATCGTGCCGCTTTTGAAGAAAGCGCAAGCTCTGCGGGAAAACGGAACATTGATGAGCGCAAGTATTTGCCATGGCTTTTTTCACAGCGATATTTATGAGATGGGCGCCGCCGTCTTGACGGTGGCGGATGGGGAGCGTGTAACGGCGCAAAAAGGTGCCGAGGAACTGGCGCAGAGCATTTGGTCAGTCAGAGAAGCGCTGATGCGGAAATTCTATTCCCCAAAAGAGGCTGTGAAGCTGGCGATGGAAGCGGAAACCGGGCCGGTTGTTTTGGCGGATGTTGCGGACAATCCCGGGTCCGGCGCTACCATGGATTCTGTGGTTTTGCTGCGACAGTTGCTGGACATGGGCGCTGTAGATGTGGTCTTTGCGGCCATATGCGATCCGCAGGTGGTGCAGCAGGCAAAACGCGCTGGAGTTGGTGCGGCCGTACAAGTGCAGCTGGGCGGCAAGCAAGCTCCGGAAATTACCGGCGGGCCACTTTGCTGTACGGTGGTGGTAGAAAAGCTGACCGACGGCCGTTTCCGCAATCAAGGGCCGGTGTTTCGTGGCGTTTTGGTAAATTTTGGCGAATGTGCTCTTTTGCGAATCGGTGGCATACAAGTTATCGTCTGCACCAATCATGCACAGCCCTGTGACCTGGGCATCTATTATCATTGCGGCATTAACCCCGCAGAAAAGAAGATCCTGGCAGTAAAATCGGCGGTGCATTTTCGTGCGCACTATAAGACGATCGCCAAACAGATTATCGATGTGGAAACTCCGGCGCTGGGGTGTATGCGTCCGCAAATGCTGCCTTTGGCACATTGCAAAAGACCCATCTACCCGCTGGACGCATAGCAATATCCCCCTTTTGCTGATAGCAGCACAGGCAGCTATTAAGTCTAAGTAATTAGGTTTATAGAGAAAAATTATCCCTCTGTTCAGGAATCGGCGGGGAGATATTTTTTGTTACTCCACAAAATGGATGGTTTCGGTATCGCCTTCCCGGTAGGTATAGACGATAAAGCCATCATAGTACAGATTGCCGTCCTCACCATCACCCATACAGCTGGGAGCGTAATCGGAGCTGTTGGGCTGGCCGATCAAGGCATAAAGCTCTGCCACAGGCTTATCGATGCAGTTCTCTGCCAGCGCCTTGAGGTTATTGGCCTGCTCGGCGGGCTCTGTGGCATCGGTGGCTACAGTTGCAGTGGTAGCGGTGGTGGCAACTGTAGTGGCATCGGGCGCTTCCTGCTGGGCTTTGCCGCAGGCGCAAAGGCTGACAAACAGTGCGCAGGCAAGGATAGCGATCATTAGTTTTTTCATTGTTTCTCTCCTTAATTTGCAAGTTTAAGAGCATATTGGACAGTTTGTCCGTTTTGGGTAAACAGCAGCTTTTCGGCGGTTTCTTCTGCGGGGATATATGCGCCGTAGCTGTTATTTTCAGTTAAAAAGGCTTCGTAGGTTTTATTGTCGCAGACCAAATACACGCGGCTGTCTGCATCTGCCGTGGCAGGCAGGCTGCCTTTGATCTGCATATAGCCTTCCGGACCTTTTGCGGTGGTGAAAGTGGCTGTGCCGGATACAGTTTGAGGAAGTGTTTGTTCCCGTTCCGGGGAGGGCATTACCGGAAGATTGGTTGTCAGGTAACGCAGATTTCGTTCTACCAGTTCGATCAGTACGAAGTCACCGGGTTTGGTCAGGTCGTAGCGTGTAGATCGGGAAAAACAGGCGGAAGAAAAGCTATCTGCCAAGTAAGGGTACAAGAGATTGCCAAAAGAGTCCCGGTAGGCAAGCAGCGAGCCTTCACCACTGCCGGTTGTTTTTAAGGTGATGCTGTCCGGCTTAGTGGCTGCGCCGGCATAAGTGAAATTCAGTTTGCTGCCGTAGACGGGATCTTGTTCCGGATCTTGTCCGGCGGGATAGAGCATCTCATACAGATCGCCTTGGTGGGGTACTGCCTTAGCAAATGGGTCGCTGAAGTACCGGCTGGGGTTGCCGAATGCACCGTTAATAGCATCGGCGGCCAAGGCCGCGCCTTTAGAATTCCAGTGGGAATCGTGGGCAAAGTACAGGGCATCTTCCTGAGCATCAAACAGCGCAAATAGGTCAACATATGCTACCTGCCGGGAGGTCAATTCCCTGTGGAGATTTTCTGCATCCTGCCGGGGATTGGATATGCCTGTGTCGGGCATATTTTCCTCGTACAAAGCGTTCTTATTGGGGGCAATGACGAATAGAAACTCCTTGCCCTGCTCCCGGCAATAGTTTGCCATCAGTTCTAAGTTGGTGGCGGCGCTGTACAGCTCCCGCTCTGTCATCAGATTTTGGCCCGTGTAATTGTCCATGGTGGAGTCGTAATAGAGCCATCCGTCACGACCCAATACCACATCTTCCGCACCGGAGGTGTGCAGGCATGCGGCGGTCAGTTGATTGTCCAGAGTGATCAATTCCTGACGCAGGAAGAAATGATCGTTCAACCAGTCGGAGGCATCGGAAAGGAAATCCGGGTTGTATTCACCGTCGGTGACAAGCTCCGGTGACCTGGACAATTGCTCGTTAGCACCGGCTTTGGATGGGCCGGCAAACAGAATGCCTAAGGATAATGGGATACTCGCAGCGAAAAACACCGCCACAAAGCACAATTTTAATATCGTTTGTTTCATAGCTTACCTCAGAACTGGGCGTAGATGAAAGGCGCAAAGCCGCCGGATGCCAGCTTCAGCAGGCATAATACGAACAAGAAAGCGCAGAAGATCCAGCTGAGCGGCTCAGCCAACCGTTTCAGCCGGGCATTTGCGCTGGGGATCAGCGGCAGGCAAAGTACAGCGCCGGATAACAGCGCAAATACATATTCTCCTGTGAAGATTCGGTGCAGGAGTACCGTGGCAGAGGGAATAGCGGGTGTACCGGTGAACATAGCGCAGATAATCTGCAGGCCTTGTTCCACCGATTGCGCCCGGAACATCACAAATCCAAGCATTACCACAAGTAATGTGTAGATATGTCCGACGATCCTGCCGGGGATGCGGCCTACCCATTTTTTTGTGGGCAGTAAGCTTTCCAGGGCGGTGAACAGGCCGTGCCAAAGACCCCAAACCAGGAATGTCCAGGCAGAACCGTGCCAGATACCGCAGAGGGTGAACACGATTACTTTGTTCAGCATGGTGCGGCATTTTCCTTTGCGGTTGCCGCCTAAGGGGATGTACAGATAATCCCGGAACCAGGAGGATAGGGAAATGTGCCACCGCCGCCAAAAGTCGCCCACGGAGGGGGCAATGTAGGGATAGCGGAAGTTTTCCGGCGCAGTAAGGCCGAAGGCTAACCCTAAACCGATGGCCATATCGCTATAGCCGGAAAAATCAAAATAGATCTGCAGCAGGTAGGAAACAGCGCCTACCCAAGCCAGGGCTGTGGATAGCGTTTCACCACCGAATACATGGTCTGCCGCTGCGCCCAAGGTTGCTGCCAGCAGTAGTTTCTTGGACAGGCCGATGACAAATCGCCGCAGACCTTGGGCGAAAGTGTCAAAGCCGGTGTCCGGCTGCTCCAGTGTGTTGCAGAATTCTTCAAAACGGGTGATAGGGCCTGCCATCACCTGGGGGAAGAAGGAGAGATAAAGCAAAAACTGCCAAAAGCTGCCGGGGTTGGTTTTTTTTCGATAGATGTCCACCAGATAGCTGATGCTCTTAAATGTAAAGAAGGAAATGCCCAAAGGCGCGATGAGTGACAGCTTTGTTTGGAAACCCAAAACATCCTGCACGAAGAAATTCAGGTACTTATAAGCAATCAAAAGCGCCAAATTGGCAACCACTGCCAAGGTGGGAAGAATCTTTCCGCCCCGGTTTTTTGCGATCAGCTTGGCAAACAGGTAGTTCATGACCGCTGAGATCAGCAATATGGCAAGGCCTGTCAAACCGCCAAAGCTGTAAAACAGCAGACTTGCTACCAGCAGCAGAGTGCTGCGGAACTTTCTGCCGGGAATCAGCCGGTGCAGCAGCACCGTCACAGGCAAAAAGCAGCTGAGAAATACTACGCTATCTGTATTCATACAGACTCCTTCCTGTTACCAATGGGGCGTCCACTTGTAAGTCCAATACTTGGCTTGGGTCATGGAGATCATAAACATATCCTTGTCGTAGATTTTGCGGTCGTGGTATGCCCATTCCCATTCCGGATCGAAGAAAAACTCCTCCCCGTCGAAGGGGATCATAACCCAGCTGTGGGGCTGGTTATCGCTCAGGCAGGTGCCGCTGATGGCATAGGCTTCGTAGCCTAAGCCACGGGCCAGCGCCCAGAATGCAGCGGCAAAGCCGTAGCAGTTGCCTCTGCCGGTTTTGATGATATCCTTGGCGTCCTTAATCTCCCAACCGGTAATGCCGAATTCGTAGGAATTGCGGCGCAGGTACTCAAAGGTGTCACGGCAATAGATCTGACACTGCCGCAGCAACTGCAGCTTGTCCATATCCGGATTTTCGGCAATCAGCTTGGATAGAATATCTGCAACCAGTGCGTCCAATTCTGTATCGCCACAGGTGTAACGGCCATTGTGACCAAAATGCAGCGTGTCCACATCGCCGTTGCGGAGGAATTGACCGTCCTCCTGCAGATAATACAGCCAGCCGCCGATGTTCAAAAAACCGGGCTGCAGCTCGGGAAGCTCTACATCCTGCCATACAATGCCTTCTGCGCCGGTTTTGTGGGGAACGATGGCTTCCAGCATATCGTATGTACCGGTCTGCTCCCCGAACAGATCGCCGGGCAGCTTGGCGTCCGTAGGCAGTACCACCTGTTCTGCATTGCGTTTCAGCAGCTTGTTCATTCCCACGGCAAACTCCTGGCGGGAAAGTTTAGCTGTTCCGCCGATGGGAAAGGCGGGATTCAATTCGTCAGCGGGGAAAAAAGAAGACAAGGTCTTGCGTATCTCGTTGTAGGTGATGGGGTCGCTGCCGGTGGGCAGGGTGGGGAATTGCTGTTTTGCGGTTTCGCTTGCCAGGGCGTTAAGGGCTGATATCAGCTCGTTCCAGGTCAGAGAATCGCCGGGGCGGGCCAAGCCGGCCTCATCGGTAAACAAATAAGGCGCATGCTGATCCAATACCGGGTGCAGAACTGCCCGGTAATCTGTGTCCTGTGTGACAGGCGCAGCAGTCACATCGACGATCTCACCGGAGGCATTTTGCCAACCACGGAACACGGTTCCGGCAACTTCCACTGTTACCGGGGTGGGGCATTCTCCGGCAGTGACGGTCTGTTGGCTGTGAAGGGTATCCCCAACATAAAAACGAACTGCGAATTCGGGTGTTTTGACGCAGCCCCACAGGCACGCGCCTATGCATATGATCAGCAAAATTGCGGCAAATAGCTTAGTTCTTGTCTTACTCACGCTTTATGCACTCCTACATTGGTCACAATAATTTCCTAAGCTACATTATAATAGGAAACACCCCACATTGCAACAAAAAGCGACAATTTTCGACAAAAAATGTAGGACGGATCCATCCACCTACGAATGCCACCGACTCTGTCATTCTGAGCGGAGCAGCCGTAGGCTGCGAAGTCGAAGAATCTACGCATTTTCGATATGTGTAATTCCTGTGTGGCCAGAAGATCCTTCGATTCGCTACGCTCACTCAGGATGACGGGGAGGCGGAAGGCATAAAAAGAACCCCCGGCTTAGCCGGGGGTTTTGTGTTAGTTAGGTTATGGGATTAGCCCATGTAGAAGATGTTCTTGTCCTTCTGCTCGTCGATGTTGTCCTTGTTGTACCAAACACCGGCGATACCCACATCAGAAACTTCCTTGCCTTCCAGCTTAGCAATTGCCAGCTCGACGGACTTGTAGCCGATGTTGTAGGAGTCCTGAGCAACAGAACCGACCAACAGAGCGTACTTAGCGCCTGCGTCCTTCATCCAGTCATACTGGTTGGTGCCTGCGTCGAAGCCGCAGAACAGGATTTCCTTGTAGGTAGCAGCGTTGTCGGAGATCTCGGGGAAGACTTCGTTGACGACACCTTCGTTGGTCATGAAGATGGACTGTGCGCCCCACTCTTTCAGAGCGGTCAGGCCCAGCTTGTATTCGCCAGCGTTGTTAGCCTTAACCTGAACGTTGATATCCAGAGTGATGCTGTCAGCCTTTGCCAAAGCTTCGATCTTCTCCTTGAAGCCGCCAGCGCGGTCGATACCGGTGGAGGTGGAGTCGTGCTGAATGATACCGATCTTGTAGCCGTTAGCCAGGACCTTCTGTGCCTTCAGGTAAGCGTAGAAGTTCTCAGCGACAACAGCGGCAGCAGCCTTGTTGTCGGTAGCAACGGAGCCGATGGTGGGATCCTTGCCCTCGGTGATGTCAGCGCCACCGGAGTACAGGCCGGAGTCAAACTCAACAACGGGGATGCCCTTGTCGTAAGCAGCGGTCAGCTCATCAGCGAAGCCCAGACCGATGGTAGCCAGAACGATAGCCTTGGTGGTCTTGTTGTTCAGAGCAGCCTGAACCATTTCACGCTGGGAACCAACATACTCTTCGCTCTCAGCGGTGGGGCCACGGAAAGTGACGTTGTAGCCAGCCTTCTTGCCGGCGTCAACGGCGCCAGCCTTAACAGCCTGCCAGAATGCGTGGGTTTCGCCCTTGGCGACAACAGCGATGGTCTTTTCCTCTGCGGGAGTTTCAGCGCCCTGAGATGCGTGGGGAGCTTCGCTGCCCTGGGGATTTTCGGTCTTGGCGCCACAAGCGACCAGACCCAGCACCATAACCAGTGCCAGAAGCAATGCGATAAGTTTCTTCATTGATGTTTCCTCCTAAAATTGTTTTATATAAAACCTTATCGGTTTTAATACGGATTTGTGGGGAATCAGCCCTTTGTTTCAGTGCCGACTTTCTCGGCCTTGTCGATGGCATCGATCTTAACCTTGGCAGCGGACTTCTTCTTGAGCACGTCCAGCATAACTGCACCCACAACGATCACGCCGGTAACAGCATAGGTGATGTTGGTAGCGGAGATGCCGACGCCACCGGCCATAGCCAGGTTCAGACCCTGACGAATGATGACCAAAATGATAGCACCCAGGATAGAGCCGATGATGGTTGCGGAGCCACCGGTTGTAGAGGTGCCGCCGATGTAAACGCCTGCGACAGCATCCAGTTCCATACCGTTGCCGGCAGCCAGAGTCAGGGAGGGGTTGGCAGCAACATAGAACAGAGCGGCCAAAGCGGCAAAAGTGCCGGAGATTGCATAAGCGATGATCTTGTACTTATCGGTGTTGATACCGGACAGGCGGGTTGCCTCCTCGTTGGAGCCAATGGCCAAAATGTAGCGGCCAACCTTGGTCTTATACATAACGATCATGCAAATGATGGTCAAGCCCAGGACCCAAATCAAACCGATGGGGAAACCGTTCAGATTGGTGAAAATCTTTTGGAACCAGCCGGTGGTGGGGTACTTAACGGCGGAGGACATATTGCGCACGCCCTCTGCCACCACGGCGGTCAGACCACGGGAGAACAGCATAGAACCCAGAGTTGCGATAAAGGGAGCGATCTTGCACTTGGCAACCAGGAAGCCGTTGATCAGGCCGAAAGCCAGGCCGGTAGCCAAAATGATGGGGATGGTCAGCCACAGGGTGCCGTCTTCCTGGGAAACACCGGTCTTGCAGAGTGCGCCGGCCAAAACCGCAGAACCGATACAAACAGTACCGATGGACAGGTCAATGCCGCCGGTGGCGATAACAAAGGTAACGCCCAGGGACAAAATAGCATAGGGGACAAAGGCTTTGGCAATGGTCAACAGGTTGCCTTCACTGGCAAAGCCGGGATTGATCAGGGTGAAAACCACGAACAGGGCAATGGCGGCCAGAATGATGATAAAGTTCTGCTTGCCGCCGGCAAGCATGCCCCGTACGGCCTGCAGGGGATTGTTCTTTTTGCTCATAATTAATTCTCCTCTCGCATAGTGGCAAGTTGCATAATGTTTTCCTGGGTTGCCTCTGCAATGTCCAGCTCACCGGTCTTGCGGCCCTCGCACATAACCAAAACCCGGTCACTCATACGCAGGACTTCCGGCAATTCGGAAGAAATCATAATGATGGACTTGCCTTGCTTAACCAGTTCTTCCATCAAAACATAAATTTCACTCTTGGCGCCCACGTCGATACCACGGGTGGGTTCGTCGAAGATAAAGATGTCACAGTTCTTCATCAGCCAGCGGGCAATGATGACCTTCTGCTGGTTGCCGCCGGAGAGGTTCTTCAGCAGTTGCTCCATAGAGGGAGTCTTTGTGCGCAGCTTGGCGTTGGCTTCGGCAGAGACGCGGGTGATTTCCCTGTCGTTAATCAAGCCGAAGGTGATGAAATCGTCAAGGGAGGCGATGGCGGAGTTATCGGCCACGGATTTATCCAGCATCAGGCCGTAACGCTTCCGGTCCTCACTGAGGTAGCAGATGCCGTTCTTGACGGCCTGCTCAGGCGTCTTAATATTTACACGTTTTCCGTTTAAGTAAATTTCACCGGTTTGCCGGGGGTCAGCGCCGTAGAGTGCCCGGGCAACCTCTGTTCTGCCGGCGCCCATCAAGCCTGCAAAGCCCAGGATTTCGCCCTTATGCAGCTGGAAGCTCACATTTTTAACCATCTTACCGGCGTTCAAATTCTTAACTTCCAGAACCACAGGCGCATCCGCAGGAACGGTGCTGGCTTCCTTTTGGTCGCTCATAATCACACGGCCGACCATCATCTTCACGATGTCGTCCTTGGTTACCTCGGCGGTATTTACAGTGCCTACATACTCACCGTCACGCATAACGGTGACCCGGTCGGAGATACGGTTGATTTCGTCCATGCGGTGGGAAATGTAGATCATGCCGATGCCCTTGGCTTGCAGATCACGCATGATTTTGAACAGTTCTTCCACTTCGGGCTGGGTCAGCGCGGCAGTGGGTTCGTCCAAAACAAGAAGCTTACAGTCCCGGGAAACGGCCTTGGCGATCTCAACCATCTGCTGCTTACCGACGGTCAGTTCGCCCAACTTAATAGTGGGGTCGATCTTTACGCCGATTTTGTCAAACAGAGCCTGCGCTTCACGGATCATCCGGCCGTCATCAATGATGATGCCCTTGCGGGGTTCACGGCCGACGAACATGTTTTGCGCAACGGTCAGGTGGTTCATCATATTCAGTTCCTGATGAATAACACTGATGCCGGCTGCCTGGGATTCGGCAATGTTATGGAAGTTTACATCCTTGCCGAACAGGGTAACAGAACCGCCGTCCCGCTTGTGGATGCCGCAGAGCACCTTGATAAGGGTGGACTTACCGGCGCCGTTTTCACCCATGAGCGCATGGACTTCGCCGGCCTTCAGTTCAAAGTCGACACCTTTCAGTGCGTGCACGCCGGAGAAATATTTCTGTATGCCTTGCATTTGCAGAATTGTTTCACCCATACAAACAACACCTTTCTAATAATGTATAATAGCAAAATCGTTTTCAAAAGGTCCGTGCATTTGCGGGGAAACGACCGCCTGAAAAGCAGACCTGATTGAGAAAAACAGGGAATCGTGGAAGACTTTTTGCACATTGCACAAAACGAATCGATTCGTTTTGTGGCACATATCCAAGAAATCCTTGCACAGGTTCCTTATGGTGCTATTATAATAAACCTTGCCCAAAAAATCAAGAGTTTTTTTGAAAAAATTGTATTGACAGCACAAAAAACATTTTGTATTATAAAGAAAAGCAAAAAACGAACGCAGGCGCAAAAACGCGAACCGATTCGCGTTTTGGGGGAAAGGAGGGAGATTTATGGCAACGATTAAGGATGTGGCCCGTATGGCCGGTGTCGCGCCCTCTACCATTTCCAAGTATATTAACGGCGGAAATGTCCGCAAAGAGAATGTGGAGTCCATCGACAAAGCCATTGCGGCTTTGGACTACCGGGCCAACCCCTTCGCCCGCAGTCTGAAGACGGGACATAACCGGAGCATCGGTGTGCTGATCCCGGATATGATCGCTTCCTTTTACGGCAATGTGGTGACAAACCTGTCCCGGGTGGTCCGGGAGAAGGATTACCATTGCCTGATATCCTCCTTTGGCGCCAATCACGGCATGGAGCGGGATAATTTGAAATTTATGCTGGGTTGCGGCATTGATGGATTGATCTATGCCCCGGAGGATCTGTCTGCTGACGAATTCAATGAGCTGACCGCCCATTGCAGCATCCCTATTGTTCTGATCGACCGGATCATTCCCGGTGTGGAGGTGGATGCGGTTTTGGTTGACAATGCGGAGGTGGTCTATGAGGCTGTTTCCGGACTGGTTAACAAGGGGCATACCCGGGTGGCCATTATTACCGGACCTAAATCCGTCTACACCGCAAAGGAACGTATGGTGGGTTATTTAAGAGCCCTGTCCGACGGGAATGTGTTATATGATGAAGAGCTGGTCATCTCCGGCAAGAATGAATTTGCCACCGGATATCAGGGCTTCCGTAAGCTTATGAAAATGGCAGAGCCGCCCACGGCCGTGATTGCCACCAACGATGACATTACAATGGGTATGCTCACAGCCCTCCATGAGTACGGCATACACCCCTCCGGGGATATAGAGATATTCGGCTTTGACCGGGTGGATGTGTGTTCTATGGTGAAAAAGCCCATACCGGTTGTCCAGCAGCCGGAGCAGGCCATCGGCCAGTTTGCAGCCCGGTATTTGCTGGAGCGGATCGAGGGCTTTAACGGAGCGCCCCGTACCCAAAGGCTTAAGTGCAAGATCGTGTCCAAGTAATTTTTTAGTTAGTATATAATAATGTTTCACATACATTTTTATAGATACTTTTTTAGGAGGAATTTAAAATGGCAAAGAACAGATACATCGGCGATTACCCCGTAATCGGTATTCGCCCTATCGTGGACGGCCGTCGCGGCCCTATGATGCTCCGTGAATCTCTGGAGCCTCTGGTTTGGGCAATGGCAGAGGCTGCAAAGAAACTCTTTGAGGAGAACCTCTTCTACTCCAACGGCGAGCCTGTGAAGGTCGTTATGGCTGATACCTGCATCGGTCGTGTTCCCGAGGCAGCTGCCTGCGCTGACAAGTTTAAGAAGGAAGGCGTTTCCATTACCCTGTCCGTTACCCCCTGCTGGTGCTACGGCTCTGAGACCATGGATATGGATCCTCACACCATCAAGGGTGTTTGGGGCTTCAATGGCACTGAGCGTCCCGGCGCTGTGTACCTGGCAGCTGTTTTGGCCGGCCACGCACAGAAGGGTCTGCCCGCTTTCGGCATCTACGGCCACGAGGTCCAGGACCGTGACCAGGTCACCCAGATCCCCGAGGATGTAAAGGAGAAGCTGCTGCGCTTTGGCCGCGCTGCTGTGGCTGTGGCTACTATGCGCGGTAAGTCCTACCTGCAGATCGGCTCCCAGTGTATGGGTATTGCCGGTTCTATCATGGATCAGGCTATGATGGAAGAGTACTTCGGTATGCGTGTGGAATCCGTCGACGAGGTGGAAATTCTGCGCCGTATGGAAGAAGGCATCTACAACGAAGAGGAGTTCCAGAAGGCTCTGGCCTGGACCAAGGAGCACTGCAAGGAAGGCCGCGACGACAACCCCGAGTCTGTTGATTTCCTGGGCGAGGAGCGCCGCATTAAGTTTACTCCCGAGGAAAAGGAAAAGCAGTGGGAGTTCACTGTTAAGATGTACTGCATCATCAAGGATCTGATGGCCGGCAACAAGAATCTGCCCGATCAGTTCGAGGAAGAGAAGGTTGGCCACAATGCCATCGCCGGCGGCTTCCAGGGTCAGCGTCAGTGGACCGATCACTGGCCCAACTGTGACTACCCCGAGGCACTGCTCAGCTCCACCTTCGACTACGAAGGTGCCCGCGAGCCCTACACGCTGGCAACTGAGAACGATATTCTCAACGGTATGGGTATGCTGATGATGCGCCTGCTGACCCACCGGGCTCAGATCTTCGCTGACGTGCGTACTTACTGGTCCGGCGAGGCTACCGAGCGTGTTACCGGCTACAAGCTGGAGGGCAAGGCTGCTGAAAGTAACGGTATCATTCACCTGCTGAACTCCGGCGCTGCCTGCCTGGATGCTTCCGGTGTCTGCACCGATGAGAACGGCAATGCTACCATGAAGAAGTGGTGGGAAGTCACCGAGGAAGACATCAAGAAGATGACCGACGCTACCGTATGGTGCGAGGCTGGCTTCGATAACTTCCGTGGCGGCGGATTCTCCAGCCACTACACCACCCAGGCAGAAATGCCCTGCACCATGATCCGTCTGAACCTGGTTAAGGGTCTGGGCCCCGTGCTGCAGATCGCTGAGGGCTGGACTGTGAACCTGCCCGAGCAGGTTTCCGATACCCTGATGGAGCGTACCAACCCCACCTGGCCCTGCACTTGGTTTGCACCTCGCTGCGACGGCAAGGAAGGCTCTCCCTTCAAGACCGCTTATGAGGTCATGATGAACTGGGGCGCTAACCACGGCGCGATCTCCTATGGCCACATCGGCGCTGACCTGATCACCATGTGCTCCATGCTGCGTATCCCCGTATGTATGCACAACGTTCCCGAGGACGATATCTACCGTCCCGCTTGCTGGAACGCATTCGGTATGGACAAGGAAGGCCAGGACTACCGCGCCTGCGCTACCTACGGTCCTATGTATAAGTAAGCCCTGCTGAAATCGCCTGCGGCTGTTGCCGGATCTTTTGCCCCAACTGTGCAGTTTGAAAAGCTTGAAATACACAAAGTATGTCTGCGTTTTCCAAACTTTCATTTGTGACAAAATCCCTCGCCATCAGCGCTTGTCGATTCCATCAGTTCTTACCAAAGTAATTTTCATGTGCAAAATGTGGCGGTCGCAAGGCCGCCACTTTCCCTAATTTATTATCGGAGGTAACAAAATGCTGAAGAATATTCCCGCTATCCTCTCTCCCGAACTGCTGAAGGTTTTGGCTGAAATGGGCCATTCCGACCGCATTTGCATCGGCGACGGCAATTTCCCCGGCGCATCTATGGCCAAGGCTAAGAATGCTATTTTCCTGCGGGCCGACGGCCACGGTGTTCCCGAAATTTTGGATGCCATTTTGCAGGTATTCCCCCTGGATACCTATGTGGAAAAGCCCGCAATTCTGATGGAAAAGATGGACTGCGACAAGGATTTGGTGATTCCTGTATGGCAGACCTACAAGGATATCATCGCCAAGTATGATGACCGCGGCGCTGAGGCTGTGGGCAATATCGACCGCTTCAAGTTCTACGACGAAGCCAAGGATTGCTACTGCATTTTGCAGACCGGTGAAACCGAGATTTATGCCAATATCATCCTGCAAAAGGGTGTTATTAAGTAAGCTATGGGTATTGTAATTTCCGTTTTGGAGACGGCTTTGCCGGTGTTTGTGATGCTCATTATGGGTATGCTTTTCCGGAGCAGGAATTTCATTTCCCGGGAAGGTGTGGACAATCTGAAAAAGGTGGTCGTCAATCTGACCCTGCCCTTTGCGTTGTTCAGCGCATTTGCAACGGCTGAGTATACAGTATCCGCAGTGGTGATTCCCGCAGTGATTTATGTGACTTGCGGTGTGATGCTGGCGCTGGCCTTTTTGGCGGCAAAGCTGCAGAAGTCCGCAGGCAAGCTATCACCTTTTGTGTCTGCCTGCTTCGAGGCGGGTATGCTGGGCCTTCCGCTGTTTGCTCTGCTGTTTCCCGACGAGAACATCTCTCACTTTGCCATTTTGATGCTGGGGCACGACCTGTTTGTGTTCACCCTGTACAAGACGCTGCTGGTGGGAAAAACCGACCTAAAGGCTATTGTGAAGGATATGCTCACTTCTCCTACGCTGATTGGCGTGCTGCTGGGTTTAGCCGTGGGCGCAACAGGGTTGTACGATCTGCTCCATAAATGGGGTGTTGGAGGCATTTTGGACGGTGTGACCGGCTTTGTTTCTGCTCCCACCGCAGCGGTGATCCTGCTGTGTATGGGCTACGATTTCGTTCCCAAGGAGATTCCCTGGAAGAAGACAGTGAAGTTGATCGCCATTCGTTTGGTGATTGCGGCAGCAATTCTTGCGGGGCTGATTTTCCTGAACCGGGCAGTTCTGGGCAATATGATGTTCGAGGGCGCATTGATTATCCTGTTTATTTTGCCCCCTCCTTTTATTATTCCGGTATTTGCCAACGAACCGGCAGAACGAGCGGAGATCTCCGCATCCCTGTCTGCTATGACATTGCTGACAATGGTGCTCTTTGCGGCGTTGTCTGTGGTCATAGGCTTGCGATAAATAAAAACCCGCCGTGTGCTCGGCGGGTTTTTTATTGACGGCAGAAGAATTCTGTCATACAATGGGGGTATCTCAATTGAGGAAGTGGTTTTATGGCGATTCGGCTGGCTGAATTGCAGGATTTGCCCCGGATTTTGGAAATTTACGGCCCTTATGTGGAAAATACCGCCGTTAGCTTTGAATATACGGTTCCCACTTTAGAGGAATTTACCCAAAGATTTTTGAAAATCACCGCGCAATTTCCCTGGCTGGTCTGGGAGGAAGACGGTGTGATTTTGGGCTATGCTTACGGTGGACGACCCTGGGAGCGGGCGGCCTATCAGTGGGACTCCTCGGCATCGATTTATCTTTGTCCGGAGGCTCGCGGTAAGGGCATTGGCAGGAAACTGTATGCGAAACTGGAGCAGCTTTTGCAGCGCCAGGGCTACCGGAAGGTCTATGCGGTCATTACCACCGACAATGATGCTTCCGTTGTGTTTCACAAGGCGGTGGGCTACCGCCATACTGCGACTATGCCCAATTGCGGCTATAAATTTGGCCGCTGGTACGGCACAATTTGGATGGAAAAGGATTTGAACACCTGGGATATACCACCACGGGAACCTGTGTCCATATATGAGGTTTTGGGATTGTAAAACAAGGAGGGATTGCTATGTATACCATCTATGTGAAATTTGACTGCCTGCCCGGAAAGCGGGAGGCTTTTATCCAAAAGGTGAAGGACACCGGTATTTTGGAGGCTATTCGGGCAGAAGACGGCTGCATTCGTTATGATTATTATTTGTCTGAAAAGGACCCAAACGAGCTTCTGCTCATTGAGCAGTGGGAGTCTAAGACCCATCAGCAGACCCACATTTCCCAGCCTCACATGGTACAGCTGCGGGGCTTTAAGGATGAGTTTATCACCAAAACCACCCTGGGAGAGATAATATTGTCATCCTGAGTGAGCGTAGCGAGTCGAAGGATCTTCCCACGGAAGGATTGCTTAGCAGCACCGATAATGCGTAGATTCTTCGACTTCGCTCCTGCGTCGCTGCGCTCAGAATGACGGAGTTTTCATTGCCGGGAGAAGTGGTACTGCTGTAATTGACAGGCTTTTTGCACTGTGCTATACTTTCGGTAGCTTGGGAAAGGAGGGGGTCAGTTGTGAAGAAAATAGCTTGCGCAAGCTTGATATTTGCTTTGCTGGCGGCACTTTTTGGCTGCGGCCAAAAGGCACAGCAGCAGTCCCAAGCGCCTACGACATCCAAGCCCGCCCAGGCGGCAAAACCCCTCATTGGGGTAAACGATGTGTTTGGCGGCAAGCATTTTGACCAGATGCTTTGGGGCTATTATGAGGCAGTTACATACAATTACACCGGAGATTCTGCCAAGGATACGGAAATCTTCCGGCAGGATATGGCCTATGTGAATGTTTCGTTCCAATACGGCCCGCTTCAGCTTTCGGTGCTGCCGGTGGATATTCAGATGGGCAGCTATAGCCAGTTTATGAGCGTGTTTTCCTGTGGAGAAAAATACTACAGCGCCTACACAGAGACAGGCAAAGCTATGTTCCGTAAGGTCTATATGGAGAAGTTCGGAGATTTGTCCGAAGAGGGTTTCCTAAAGCTTGAGAAGCTTTTAGGGATGAATGTGGCGCAGATGACCTTCATCCAGCCCGACGGCAATACCCAGCTGTGCAACCTGGTCTATGAGATCCGGGACGATGTGCTGACGTTTTACAATCTGTCCGTGGATGAGCAGTACAATGCCACCGTTGGCGAGGTGTATGCCCGGTATCATTTCCTCCACGACGGGGGCAAGCTGACCTTGGATTGCAACGGCATCCGGCGGGAATACCTGTCCAGCGGCTATAAAGAGGCAAACAAGGATCTGCTGCGTGTGGCGGGATTCGCCCAGGACCGGAGCAGGCAGTATGAGAATTTGGAAGGGTTTGCGCTTTATGCCTCACAGGATGGCGATGGCTTTGCCATCGATTTGATCCTCAACAACGGCGCCCGGCCTGCAGATCCGATGGTGACTTTTGACAAAACCACCGGCGATTTCTCTGTGTCCTGGACCAAGAGTGACTACTATTCAGGTGAAATCCAGCACACGGATCCCCGCAGGATCAGCGGCAAGCTGATTCCCTGTGCCAGCTACGGCTATGTCAGCTATTCCGGGTTCTATCTGCTTGTTGACGGAATTTGCTATCCTTACTTGGTGTCCGAGGAGGATTACAAAGAGCGCAAGTATACCAATGTGGAAAATGGGGATGTGATCACCGACCTTCAGCGGGAAAGGCTTGCCGAGATCCAGGTTGCTATGCTGGCTGAGCTGGAGCAGGCATGTCAGATCGCCGAGCTGCCCGCAAGTATTGACTTTGTTCGCGGACAGATCGTCCTGGAGGCGGATCGTCTGTTTGGAACAGACGGCCAGGAAATCACCAAGGAAGGGCAGGATGTTTTGCAGCGCTTTTTGGATATTTACACCGCTGCGATTTTGAAAGAGGAGTATTCCGGGTATATATCCCGTATCGTGATCGAAGGCCATACCGGCGCTGACAGCGACTATTCCTATAATCAGACTCTGTCTATGAACAGGGCAGATGCGGTTGCGAGTAGTTTTATGAAACAGTTTCCTGATTTGGGAAAGGATATTCAGTTCACAGGTTGCGCTTGTGATTATCCCATCTACAATGAAGATGGCTCGGTAAATGCCGATGCGTCCAACCGGATGGTTTTTAGATTTCTGCTGACAGCAGATTAAAGATTTTCTTTCCTTTTGGGGAAAGCTATGGTATTATAAAGAAAAACTGACAGGAGGAAACGCTATGGATAAAATTGCTGTATTGGTGCCTTGCTACAATGAGAGCAAGACAGTTGCCAAGGTGGTTTCCGATTTTAAGCGCGTGCTGCCCGAGGCCACCGTATATGTTTACGATAACAACTCCACCGATGGCACCGACGAGATTGCGCGCCAGGCCGGCGCGGTGGTGCGTTATGAGTATCGCCAGGGCAAGGGCAATGTGGTGCGCAGTATGTTCCGGGATATTGATGCGGAGTGCTATATTATGGCCGACGGCGATGACACCTATCCGGCGGAATTTGCCGCGGAGCTGGCAGACAAGGTCTTAAGCCGCAATGCGGATATGGTGGTAGGTGACCGGCTTTCTTCCACATATTTTACGGAGAATAAGCGCCCCTTCCACAATTTCGGTAACTCTTTGGTCCGCTGGTCTATTAACAAGATTTTTAAGTCCAATGTGCAGGATATTATGACCGGATACCGGGCCTTCAGCTACCAGTTTGTCAAGACCTTCCCGGTGGTTTCCAAGGGCTTTGAGATCGAAACAGAAATGACCATTCACGCCATTTCTATGAATATGGCAGTGGAGAATGTGGTCATTGAGTACCGGGACCGCCCCGAGGGCAGTGAAAGCAAGCTGAATACCGTCAGTGATGGTATCAAGGTATTGAAAACCATCTTCAATCTGTGCAAAAATTTCAAGCCCCTGTTCTTCTTTACCATTTTGGCGGCGATTATGACGGCTGTTGCGGTGGGTTTCTTCATTCCTATGGTGCTGATCCCCTATATCCGGACCGGCCTTGTGGAGCATTTCCCCACGCTGATCGCCTGCTGCTTTATGCTGCTGGCTGCAATCATTTCTTTCTTCAGCGGCCTTATTTTGGATTCCATCAAGCTGAAGACCCGGCGGGAATTTGAATTCCGGCTGATCCAAACTAAGGAAATGAAAGAGTCCGCCCGCAGAAGACATTTTTAATATAACGGCCTCCTTGTCTAAAGGGGGCCGATTTATTGCGAATAAAAACGGAGAAAATGCCTGCCGGCGGCGTTACTTTCTTGTTTCGCCAAGAAAGTAACCAAAGAATGCGTCATAGGGGAGGGGCTGAGCCGCAACTCCCGCTTGCGAAACGCCCCTCCCCTATGTACCCCTCTGGGCGCACTATTGCTGGTGCAAAACAAGATTTCGGCAAAGGAACTGTGGCTACTCGAAAAGTTCTGCTGCTAACCTAAAACCAATTTTTGCGCCGATTTGAAATGCGGCTTTTTCTTGGTTAGCAGTTAGGGAATTGATAAGACTAAAGATCTCGTCAAATTTTGACGGGGACAGTTCCGGCATACTGTTATATAGCTTTTGAAATTGTTCCCGAATTTTTGGGTCAGCATTGAAATTGGATTCTATATAACACCAGTACAGTTCATCTAATAGGGAATCTCCATCCGCATATTGGATAGGATTGCGGTCTAAGTACTCCCTTAGCTTTTTTGCGAATTTACCCATTGATATTACTCCTTTACAAACTGATACACCTAAAAAGGTGTCACAAGGTTATTATATACACCTCATCAGGCGTTGCCAATACACTTTTTGAGGCGTATAATATTTTTATCAATAAGAGTAAATTTAGGAAAGAAAACTATGACAAAAGGTTATAAACTTCGGGAAATTCGCACTGCAAAAGGGTATAGTCAGTTGGAAATTGTAAATGTGCTGAATACTACCCAACAGCAGTACAGCAAATACGAAACAGGAGCACAAGAGCTCCCAGCAAGGCATATTTTGACATTGTGTCAGTTTTATCGCATATCCGCAGATGAGTTGCTGGGGGTTGAATTGCCCGCAAAGGAAACAAAATAAGCAAACGCCCACGGGTTAACCTGTGGGCGTTTAGTTCATTTCAGTACGATTTGGTTGAATAATTGCAGGGTGTCATCGAAGCGGTCTTCTTCCAGGGGACAGCCGAACACGCCGATAATCAGCTCGTAGTTATCCTTGCGGAAAGCAGAGAGCAAACAGCTGCCTGCGTCGGGAGTTTGTCCGGTCTTCAGGCCCAAAGCATAGGGGCAGAAGTAGGAATTGGTGCGGTCAACCAGCTTGTTGGTGTTTTTCCATTCCACAGTTTCGCCGTGGAGGGTTACCTTGTCTTTGGCTGTGGCGGCATACTTCATAATGGTTTTGTTGCTAAGCGCCAACTTGCCGAGGATCGCCAGGTCACCGAAGGTAGAGTAGTGATTGGTGTCGTGAATGCCGTCGGGGTTCATAAAGTGGGTGCCGGTCATACCTGCGGCGGCGGCTTGGGTGTTCATCTCCGCAACGAAAGCATCCTTGGCAGCGGCGGCGTCGAGTTGGGGATTGTTTTTGATTGCCCGTCCTGCTTCGCAGGCCAGAACATAGGCTGCATCGTTGCCGCTGGGGAGCATCATGGCCTCCACAAGCAGTTCTACACTGAGCACATCGCCGACCTCGAGCTTGGCCACGGAAGAACCGGGAACAACATAATCCAAAGCGTCTCCAGCGGTAACTTGGGTCGTGGGCTCCAAATACTGCAGGGCAACATAGGCAGTAAACAGCTTGGTGATACTGGCGGGATAGACCTGGGTGCCGGCGTCTCCGGAACTGATCAAGAAAGTGTCTGCCTTGCAGTCATATACAAAATACTGCTGGGCAAAAAGTACTCTATCTTTGGGGTAGGTGTTCCAGGTGGGGATATAATGTTCTGTGGGCTGGGGGCCGGTGGTTGCGGTGGGAGTTGTGGATATTTCCGCTTTGAAGTCGGGGCTGGGGAATGTGACCAAAACCACAAAGGTCGCGATCAGCAGGACTGCTAAAACAGCGACCTCCCATAACATCAGTCGTTTCATTGGGATACCTCAATTCGTGGATATATACGCTTATTATACACTTAGAAAGCAAAAAAAGATAGTCCCGAATGGGGGAATATTTTTCTTCCTTTTGTAAAAAATAGATTAATTGACGGGGAATTCCCTTGACAATCTTTTGCAAACTTGCTATATTAAAGGCACATAAGGGAGTAATTCCGGGCGGCAAGTCCGCCTGTAGCATTTCGTCAAGACAGCTTTTTTAAGCTCGGGATGCTTTGTAAGAATGAGACTTATGCACAGCCTTTAGGGGTACTGTGCGTAAGTCTTTTATTATTTTAAGGAGTGTGCAACAATGCAGAAAACCTACACCCTGTCTACCGATGAGGTTCTCAAAAACATTGGAGTGGACGAAAACGGTCTGTCTACCGCCCAGGCGCAGGAACGCCTGCAAAAGTACGGCCCCAACAAGCTGGCAGAAGGCGAAAAGCCCACCTGGCTGCAGCGTTTCCTGGCACAGCTCAAAGACCCTATGCTGATCATTCTGATGATCGCCGCTGTGGTGTCTGCTGCAACCACTGTCATTGACTATATGCAGATGGCAGTTCGGGATCCCGGTCATTTGGTGGAGGGCCTTGTGGAAGTGGGCATCATTGTGGTTGTGGTGCTGCTCAATGCTATCTTGGGTGTCATCCAAGAAAGTAAGGCAGAGGCCGCCATTGAAGCCCTGCAAACGATGACCGCCGCCACCTGTAAGGTAATCCGCGACGGTAAGCAGATGGTTCTCCATTCTGATGAATTGGTTCCCGGCGATATTGTGGTGCTGGAAGCCGGCGACGCTGTGCCTGCTGACGGCCGCATTATTGAATGCGCAAGCCTGAAGATCGAAGAAGCTGCCCTCACCGGCGAATCCGTGCCCGTGAATAAGCTGATCGATGCCCTAAATATGCAGGACACCAGCTCCGAAGTGCCTTTGGGCGACCGGAAGAATATGTGCTATATGGGCTCTACTGTGGTTTATGGCCGTGGCAAGGCTGTGATCACCGAGACCGGTATGGACACTGAGATGGGTAAGATCGCAGGCGCTCTGGCTGCTGCCGGCGATGAGGAGACCCCCTTGCAGAAGAAGCTGGATAAGCTGGGCAAGACCCTTAGCTTCCTGGTGCTGGGTATCTGCGTGTTTATCTTTGCGTTCAATCTGCTCATGAAGCAGGATTATTCCATCAATGGTATTTTGAGCACCTTTATGGTGGCGGTTTCCCTGGCGGTTGCCGCGATTCCCGAGGGTTTGGCTACGGTGGTTACCGTGGTGCTGTCCATCGGTGTTACCAAAATGAGTAAGCGTAATGCCGTTATCCGTCGGCTCACCGCCGTGGAGACCCTGGGCTGCACCCAGGTGGTCTGCTCCGATAAGACCGGTACGCTGACCCAGAACAAGATGACTGTTGTGGAGCATTTGGGCGATGAAAAGTTGGTTGCCACCGCTATGGCGCTTTGCTCTGACGCAAACCTTAATGAAGACAATCAGGCTGAGGGTGAGCCCACCGAATGCGCACTGGTAAACTTTGCATATTCTGTGGGTCTGCATAAGGCTGAGATGGAGAAGGCTACCCCCCGTGTGGACGAAGCACCTTTCGACTCCGGCCGTAAGATGATGTCCACCGTTCACGATCTGGGCAGTGCTTTTGTCCAGTACACCAAGGGCGGTCCCGATGTGGTTTTGGCCCGGTGTACTACCTACTGGGAAGACGGCGCAGCCAAGCCTATGACGGAAGAAAAGCGCGCCGAGATTATGACTGCCAACAAGGCTATGGCTGACAAGGCTCTCCGGGTGCTGGCTGTTGCCAAGCGGGATTGGGAGAATAAACCTGCCGACAACACTCCCGAGCTTTTGGAGCAGGAGCTGTGCTTCGTGGGTCTGACCGGCATGATCGACCCGGTTCGTCCTGAGGTTAAGGCTGCTATTGAGGAGTGCCGGGCTGCCGGTATCCGTCCTGTGATGATCACCGGTGACCACAAGGACACCGCCGTGGCCATCGCCAAGGAGCTGGGTATCATCACCGATGCTTCTGAGGCTATCACCGGCGCAGAGCTGGATGCGATCTCCGATGAAGATATCTGTGAGTTTGTGAAGAAGTTCGGCGTGTACGCCCGTGTACAGCCGGAGCACAAGACAAGAATCGTCACCGCATGGAAGGTAAACGGCGCCATCACAGCCATGACCGGCGACGGCGTTAACGATGCTCCTTCCATTAAGTCTGCCGATATCGGCGTGGGTATGGGTATCACCGGTACTGACGTTACCAAGAATGTTGCCGATATGGTGCTGGCTGACGATAACTTTGCCACCATCGTTTCCGCTGTGGGTGAGGGCCGCCGGATCTATGACAATATCCGTAAGGCCATTCAGTTCCTGCTTGCCTCCAATATGAGTGAGGTGCTGGGTGTGTTTGGTGCAACGCTCATGGGCTTTGTGCTTTTAAACCCTGTCCACCTGCTGTTTATCAACCTGGTTACCGACTGCTTCCCTGCTCTGGCTTTGGGTATGGAAGAGGCAGAACCCGACACCATGAACCGTCCTCCCAGAAATTCCAAGGATGGCATCTTCTCCGGTGGCTTGGGTGTGGATGTAGTGTACCAGGGTGTGCTGGTTACCATCATTACCATCGCTGCTTATCTCATTGGCGCATCTATGGAATTTGGCGCAGGCTGGTTTGCTGCCTTGCGCACGGCCGGCGAGTCTGGTCACGGTATGACTATGGCATTCCTGGCTATGAGCATGTGTGAGATATTCCACTCCTTCAACCTGCGCTCTCAGCGCAAGTCCGTGTTCAGCCTGAAGTCCCACAACAAGATCCTGTGGGCGGCAATGCTGGGAAGCCTTTTGCTGACCACTGTGGTCATCGAGGTGGGCCCCATCGCAAGAGCCTTCGGCTTTACCCCCATCGGACTAACCGAGTATGCCATAGCAATGGGCTTGGCATTCCTGGTGATCCCCGTGGTGGAATTTGTCAAGCTGATTCAAAGAGGTATCGCAAAATAATCAAAAAGAGCGTGTCGCAATGATATGCACCCCAAAAGTGTCTAACTTTTGGGGTGCATATCACAAGACACGCTCTTTCCTTATTGTTGTTCTTGAATCAGAAGCAGGTCGGAGATGATGGAGTTGGAAACCAAGAAGCCGTTAGGGGTCAAATGCCAGCGGCCATCGAAGGTCTTGGAGGCAAGGTTCCGGTCCTTGCACTCGTACAGATACTTTTCCAAAGGCGCAAAGGGCAGCAGGAAGCGTTTTTCGTAAACCTTGGGGTCAATACCGCCGACTGTGCGGAGCTTCATCATCAGGTATTCGCCGGCCCGGTCACGGGAACCGATCTCCTGCACTTCCGTCAGCACTTGACCGCCGGTGCGGATGCCCTCGATATAGGCGGGCAGATCTCTTACAATGGTGAACCGGCTGCCGCCGAAATCGGAGCTGGCATTGGGACCAAAGCCTAAATAGGGCTCGCCGTTCCAGTACTTGAGATTGTGCCGGGACACATTGCCCTTGCGGCAGAAGTTGGAAATCTCATACTGCCGGTAGCCGTGCTGCCGTAGGATTTCCACCGCGGACAGATACATTTCTGCCTGGGTATCATCGTCAGCTAAATTGCAATAGTCCTTGTATTCGTAAAGAGGTGTGCCTTCTTCCACCTGTAAGCCGTAGCAACTGATATGCTCCGGCTGCAGCTTCAGTACATTTTTAAGCGTCCGCTCCCAGGCTTCCAGAGTCTGGCCGGGCAGGCCGTACATCAGATCCACAGACAGATTCTTGAAACGGAATTTGCGGATTCGTCTTACTGCCGCAACCGCCTGCTCATAGGAATGGGGACGGCCAATCCGCTTCAAGATATCATTATCGTCGCACTGAATGCCTAAGCTCACCCGGTTGAAGCCCTCACTGTGCAACCGCCGCAAAAGCCGGTCAGACACGGAATCCGGGTTTGCTTCAAAGGTGATTTCTGCGTTGTTGGAAACGGTAAAGGATTTCCGGATGGCAGCCAAAATTGCAGCCATTCCGTCAGCCCCGAAAAAGCTGGGCGTGCCGCCGCCAAAGTAGATGGTGTCTACAATATAGTCGGGGGCTAAAGGGCCTGCCTCCCGGATGTGCTGACAGACTGCTTCTTGGTAGCCGAAGATCCACTTGTCCTCCTTGGTGGTGACGGAGTAAAAATCGCAGTACTGGCATTTACTCCGGCAGAAGGGAACGTGAATATAGATCCCCAAAGGGGTTTTGTTTTTACCGGTAAATAAAGGCATATTTTAATCCTCGTCAAGCTTCAGTACAGCCATAAAGGCCTCGGAGGGGACGGAAACCGTGCCAAAGGTACGCATTCGCTTTTTACCCTCTTTCTGCTTTTCCAGCAGCTTCTTCTTACGGGTGATATCGCCGCCGTAGCACTTGGCAAGCACGTCCTTACGCAGAGCCTTGATGGTCTCGCGGGCGATGATCTTGCCACCGATAGCTGCCTGAACGGGAATCTCAAACTGGGCGCGGGGGATATTGTCCTTCAGCCGCTCGCAGATTTTCCGGGCCCGGGGATAGGCGTTGTCCGCAAAGAGAATAAAGCTCAATGCGTCCACAATATCGCCGTTGAGGAGAATATCCAGCTTTACCAGCCGGCTGGGCCGGTAGCCGATCAGTTCATAGTCCAAAGAACCGTAGCCACGGGTACGGGACTTGAGGGCATCAAAGAAGTCATAAATGATCTCATTCAGGGGCATTTCGTAGTGCAGCTCCACCCGGTTGGCATCCAGATAGACCATATCCTTGAATTCGCCCCGGCGGGAGGTGGCAAGGTCCATAATGTTGCCCACATATTCCTGGGGCGCCATCAGATTGACCTTTACAAAAGGCTCTTCCGCCAGCTGAATGTCCATAGGATCGGGGTAGTCCAGAGGGTTATCTACCATATGCACCACGCCATCGTTGGTGGTGACCCGGTAGGAAACGTTGGGAGCGGTGGTGATCAGGTCTAAGTTATACTCCCGTTCCAATCGCTCCTGGATAATTTCCATATGGAGAAGTCCAAGGAAACCGCAGCGGAAACCAAAGCCCAGGGCGATGGAGTTTTCCAGTTCATAAACAAAGGACGCATCGTTCAGCTTCAGCTTTTCCAAAGCTTCCCGCAGATCCTGGTACTTTGCACCGTCGGCAGGATAAACACCGGAGAAGACCATAGGCTGCACCTGGCGGTAGCCGGGCAGAGGTGTGGCAGCGGGATTGTCAACAGTTGTAATAGTATCGCCCACCTGGGTGTCGGACACGGTCTTGATGGAGGCGGTGATGTAGCCTACCTCGCCGGCGCCCAAAGCGTCCCGGGGAATGAGGCCCTTGGGGCTCATAGTACCCACTTCCACAACTTTGTAAACAGCGCCGGTGGCCATCATCTTGATGTCCATACCCGCGCAAACACTACCTTCTTTAATGCGGGTGTAGACGATAACGCCACGGTAGGAGTCGTACTGGCTGTCGAAGATCAGCGCCTGCAAAGGAGCATTTCGGTCACCCTTGGGGGCGGGAACGTCTTTTACGATCATTTCCAGCACAGAATGGATATTGATGCCGTTTTTGGCGGAAATTTCGGGGGCATCCTCAGCGGGAACGCAGATAATGTCCTCGATTTCCTGCTTGACCTCCTGGGGACGGGCGGAGGGCAGGTCGATCTTGTTGATAACAGGCAGCACTTCCAGGCCTGCATCGGTTGCCAGGAAGGTGTTTGCCAAGGTTTGGGCCTCCACACCCTGAGAAGCGTCCACCACCAAAATTGCGCCCTCGCAGGCAGCAAGAGAGCGGGAAACCTCGTAGTTAAAGTCCACGTGGCCCGGGGTGTCGATGAGATTCAGCGCATAGGTTTCACCATCGTCGGCCTTGTAGTTGAGCGTGGCAGCGGTGGCTTTGATGGTAATGCCGCGCTCCCGCTCCAAGTCCATGGAGTCTAAGATCTGCTCCTCCATTTCCCGCTTGTCGATGGCCGCGCATTCCTCCAACAGGCGGTCTGCCAGGGTGGATTTGCCGTGGTCGATGTGGGCAATAATGGAAAAATTACGAATTTTGGAAAGGTCTGTCATAGATACACCTCTATTATCAAGTACAGGCAGATACACTGCCATTTTACACCATTCTCATTATAATGTGTTTTTGCGAAAATGTAAACAGTATGTTTTGGCAAAAGGCGGGGAATACTGAGTTTTGCAGCGACAAAAACCGCCTAAAGCTGCTTTTTTAAAAAATTTTTTGCAAAACCCTTGTCAAAATACCGGATTCAAGGTATAGTCTAACAGAAAACTCGAAAAACAGAGAGGTATGGAAGTATGTGTGCAGCGAAGAAAACATCCAAGACCCCGGAGGAGCAGCAGGCTATTCTGCAGAAGCTGATCGCCCAGGGCCGGAAGGACGGTATGATCCGCGCAGATGAGCTGCGGAGCCATCTGGAGGAAATGGACCTTACTCCAGAGAAAATCGAAGAAATTTACGATAATTTTGAGGCTATGAACATCCAGGTTATCAGCGATGATATGGACCTGGATTTGGATGACACCCTGGAGTTGACAGACGATATGGATGATGACCTGGACTTGTCCGATATGGATGAGGAGGATCTCATTGACCCGGTGGACCTGGCTGCAGAATACAATCTGGACGACCCGGTGCGTATGTACCTGAAGGAGATCGGTCAGATCAAGCTGCTGACTGCCGAGGAAGAAGTGGAGCTGGCAAAGATGGTGTCCGAGGGCAGCCAGTACGCCAAGAACAAGCTCACCGAGGCAAACCTTCGCTTGGTGGTATCTATTGCCAAGAAGTATAGTGGCCGTGGCCTGCACATTCTGGACTTGATCCAGGAGGGCAACACCGGTCTTATCCGCGCTGTGGATAAATTCGACTGGACAAAGGGAAACAAGTTCTCTACATATGCTACCTGGTGGATCCGGCAGGCCATCACCCGCGCCATTGCCGACCAGGCCCGGACCATTCGTGTGCCGGTGCATATGGTAGAGGTTATCAATAAGGCCACTCGCTGCAACCGGAAATTGGTGCAGGAGCTGGGCCGTGAGCCCACTGTGGAGGAGATCGCAGCGGAGCTGAACCTGCCTGTGGAGAAGATCATCGAGGCAAACCGCACCGCCGCCGATACCCTTTCTCTGGACACCCCTGTGGGCGACGAGGAAGATACCTCCATCGGTTCTTTCGTGGAAGACGAGCGCACCCCCGGCCCTGCCGATGCCACATCCAATGCGATGCTGGCCGAGGCGCTGAAGGAAATTTTGGACACCCTCACCGAGCGGGAAGCCGATGTGCTGCGTATGCGTTTCGGTATGTACGACGGCCGCACCCACACTTTGGAAGAAGTGGGTCAGATCTTTGGTGTTACCCGTGAGCGTATTCGTCAGATCGAGAACAAGGCAATCCGCAAGCTGCGCCACCCCAGCCGCGCCAAGAAGATCAAGGATTTCTACTGCTAATAAAAAGCCACCGGTTATCCCGGTGGCTTTTTCTATGCAAGGTCGTTTGTATAAAGGCGATTGACGGTGTATATTATCAAAAATCGTGGCGGAATCCGCCATCACTCCCAGCGGACTCCAAGACACACACGATTTCTTCAATCTTCATAAAACATTCTTTGTCGGTTAGGCTGTCATCTTGTATGATGGCCTTGATTTTTTGCAATGCTTGATAGCATTCACTTTCAACGATTTTTGTAATATCACAAGCATCTCCGGGGAATGTGATTTTAACCTCTCCCTGCATCAATGCGTGGGATAAGATTTCTTTGTATAAATCCATTTTAGAATCCTCCAGAAATAAAAAGTGCGCAGCAGAAGCTGCGCACGAAAAACACACAGCCCTATTGCTGCAACACAAACTTTCACATCCCAAACAGGTGTGCGAAAACGGGCGTGTATTTTTGCAAAAACAAAATACACACCTATTTGGGAAAAGGATTCAGTTTGTGTTGCAGTATTATGTTAGCACAATTTCCTGCAAATTGCAACCCCCGGCTCTTGGAAGAGTCGGGGGTGCTTGTTTTAGGCGTTTTCTTTGACGATCACGAAGCCGTCGACTAAGTTGGCGCATTCCAAAGTGCCTTCAATGGCAACGGTGCGTTCCATCAGATCGGTGCAAAGAACACAGCCGTCCTTGCATTCGATGCGCATAACATTCTTAAGAACCACATTTTCTGAAGCTTGGGTGTTTTTATAAACGGTGGAAAGACACATAATTTTCTCCTTACTTGACATCCAGGGCAGACAGCACGGCAGTCAGCCGCATATTGCCCTTTTCAAAGTCGCACACAGCGGCCATTACCTGCTCGAAAGCAGCGTGGCTGCCGGCCTTGTCCAGCTGCTCAGCCAGCTCCGCCAGTTCCTGTGCGTGGGCGGCATTGTGGCCCACCATATACTTCATCAGTGCCACCAGTTCTTCCATGGGAGTATGCTCGCACTTGGAAGCGCAGCTGCCGCAGGAACAATCGCAATCGTGGTTGTGATCATGGTGGTGTTCGTGGTCATGGCAATGGGTGTGTTCGTGGGTATGCTCGTGAGAGCCAATATGATCGTGATGAATATGCATAAGCGTTTCTCCTCCTTAAATTGCTTCTAACAGGGCATTGCGAATATCGCCGATGGTATAAAGAGATCCAAAGCACAGCACTGCGCCGTCATTTCCTGCCAGAGAGATTGCCTTGCGGACGCCTTCTGCGACGGTCTCGCAGGCGGTAGCCTTAGCACCTGCGTTCGTTAAGTGCATTGCCAATTCCGCAGCGGGCAGGCGGCGGGGGTTGGGAGGTGTGACGCAGACAAACTCCTCAATGAGGGGCATAACCGGGCGGTACATATCGCCGTAGTCCTTGTCGGCCAGCACACCGGTGAGGGCGATGACCCGACGGCCTTTCAGGTAGTCCTCAATGTTCTTTACCAGCGCTTCCAAACACTGGGGATTGTGACCGCCGTCGATGATGAACAGGGGGTCGCGGCTGACAATATCAAAGCGGCCGGGCCAGGAAACATCCCGGATACCGTCATAGATATTCTCTCTTGTGATTTTCCAGCCCTTTTCCATAAGAGTTTCTGCTACGGCAAGCACAACGGAGGCGTTGTGGAGCTGATGGTCGCCAAGCAGAGGCAGGTGGATGTCTTTATACTCACCGCAGTCGAAGACCTGCTCGAACAGGTCGTGGGCTTTCAGCTTAAGACCTGCAAAGTTAGCCTTTTTCAGCTTGACATTCCGTTCGGTACAAGTTTTCTCAAAGACGGCTTCCACGGAAGGCGCGCCCCGGTAGATAACGGCGTTGCCACCCCCTTTGATGATGCCGGCCTTGTTAAAGGCAATCTCTTCCAGTGTATTGCCCAAAATGTCGGTGTGGTCTAAGCCGATATTGGTGATGACCGCAACCTCGGGGCAGGGAATCACATTGGTGGCGTCCAGCAGACCGCCCAGGCCTACCTCCAGCACCACAATGTCGCAGCCTTTGCGCTTGAAGAATTCAAAGCCGATGGCGGTGGTCAGTTCGAACTCTGTGGGGGTCTCATCCATGGAGTCGGCCAGAGGCTTTACATATTCGGTGATTGCCACCAGCTCCTCATCGGAGATCATTTCACCGTTTACCTGCATCCGCTCACCAAACTGATAAATGAAGGGGGAGGTGTAAAGGCCGGTGCAGTAGCCAGCGTTGCGCAAAATGGATGCGGTCATGGCGGCGGTAGAACCCTTGCCGTTGGTGCCGGCGATGTGGATATACTTCATATCCTTATGGGGGTTGCCCATTTTATCTAAGAGGGCAGTGATCCGATCCAAACCGGGCATCATACCCTTCCAGCATACGGAGTGAATATAGTCAAGCGCTTGCTCGACAGTCATAGTCCATCATCCTTTTTTAAATTTAATAGGGGGCCAAACCCCCAGGCGGGTAAATACATTGGATTTCATCAGCGCGTAGATAATCAGGGTTTCCGCTACCAGCATAATGGAAAACTGGATGCTGCGGGTACCCAGGTAGTACAAAACACCGGCGGCAAAAGTTCCGTCAAAATACAGAAATGCCAGCATACAGCTCTGGTACAGAATAGAACCGATGACTACCGGGAACAGGTAGCTTAAGCCTAAGCGGATCACAGAGGGGTTCTTCTGAATATACAGTCGGAGCAGACCGCCGAATACGCCGTACAAAATGGCGGGGGGACACAGCAGGGGGTTGAAGCCGAACTGCATCAGACTGCCGGTAAAGTCAGCCACAAAGCCGGTGAGTCCGCCCATGACCGGGCCGAAGAACATACCAGACAAAAACAGCGGGAATTTGTCCAAAGACCAGCGGACACCGTCCGGGGTAGCGAAGCACAGGACGCGGGCCATAACCACACTTAGGGCGGCCAGCATCGCGCTGTATACAAGGGCCTTAATGGCCTGGGTGCGTTTGGTTTGCATAAAAAATCCTCCTTCTATGCAGGCAAAAAATGGTATCCGGGCAATGGGCACAAAAAAGCCCCAAACGCCAAAGCGTCCGGGGGAGTGATTTTGTACAGCATTACCCTCAGGGCATTTGCCCCACCGAGTATCGTTGCTTACATATAAGGAGTTTTTCCTATATGTGCAGCGGGTGCGGAAATCTCATCGCGGACAAAAAGTCCTTCGTCTGCCACTCAACTCCCCATTTTGGCAGCACTTCACGCGAGGTTTCCTACTCTGTTCGAACTTATCATACACCATTATGTAAAAAAAGTAAATCCCCAATTTACAAAAACACCCCTCTTTTTGTGAAAATTAAATACATGTGCTGTGTTTTTCCTAGGAAAAATCCTTGATTTTTGTGTATATTTGATTTATAATTACTGATATCTTAGGATAGGAGGAGCAGAATTTGGGCGAATTGATAGCCATTCTGTCCGGTAAGGGCGGAACGGGTAAAACCTCTGTATGCGCCGGGCTTGCAGAAGCGCTGGCTTTGCAGGATAAAACCGTTCTTTGCGTCGACTGCGATGTGGGACTGCGGAATTTAGATATTGCGTTAGGTCTGAGCCAAATCGGCACTCTGTCCTTTCAGGATATTTGCTCCGGAAACTATACCTTAGACCAGGCTGCCCGCCACAGTACATATCCCACTCTGTCTTTTCTCACTGCACCGGTGAATTGCACCCCCGACGAGGTGGACAAGGAGGCGTTTGGAGAGATGCTCCAACAGGCCCGGCAGTTGTTTGACTATGTGCTGCTGGATGCCCCTGCGGGTATTGAAGCGGGTTTTCAGCTGTCTGCTGCTTATGCCGACCGGGTGATCTTGGTGACAAGCGCTGATCCTGCCGCCATCCGGGATGCTTCCCGGGCTTCCGATGTGCTGGAAGCTATGGGCAAGAAGAATGTGCGCATGATCCTCAACCGGGTCAATGAAAAAATGATCTCTGCCATGGGCATTACCGTGGACGATATTATGGATCAGTCCGGTCTGCCTCTATTAGGTCTTGTGCCGGAGGATGAAAATGTGCCTTTGGCTGCTGCGTTCCGTCAGCCCCTTTTGGGCTATGAGAAGAAAGGCGCAGCCGCTGCCTGCAAGCGTATTGCAAAACGAATCCAGGGCAATTATGTTCCTGTGAAACTAAAATAACAAAAGGAGGGTATCTATGAATATTGCATTTTTGGCCCACGATAAGAAAAAAGAACTGATGGTTCGGTTCTGTACCGCATATAAAAGTGTGCTGAGCAAGCATAATCTGTATGCTACCGCCACCACCGGCCGTCTGATCTCGGACAATACCGGCTTGCCTGTTACCCTGCTTTTGGCTCACAAACAGGGCGGACATCAGCAGATCAATGCCCGCATCGCATATAACGAGATCGACTTGGTACTGCTGTTCTCCGACCCCAACACGGTAGATGCCTGGGATGACAGCCAAATGCTGGATACCATCCGTCATTGTGACCGGCACAATGTGCCCATCGCCACCAATTTAGGCAGCGCTGAGATGTTTATTATGGGTCTGCAGCGGGGCGACCTGGATTGGCGTGAGATGTACCACACCAAGCCTAAGTATTAAGAGAATTTCGATTGTCATTCCGAGCCAGTGCTCACACTGGCGTGGGAATCTCCGGGAGTGTTTTCTTGAGATTGCCACACCAGTGACACGGTCACTGGTTCGCAATGACAATTTGTTTTGTGAAAGGATAAGACAAATGGAAAAGATTACCCCCCGGACTTTGTCCGGCTTTATGGAACTGCTTCCCGGCAAGCAGGCAAAACTGGAGAAAATGATGCAGGTGCTTCGCAGTACCTACGCTTTGTACGGCTTTGCGGCTTTGGATACCCCGGTGATCGAGGATGCCAAGATATTGCTTGCCAAGGGCGGCGGTGAGACCGAAAAGCAGATCTACCGTTTTCAAAAGGGCGACAGCGACCTGGCTTTGCGGTTTGATTTGACAGTGCCCCTTGCCAAGTATGTGGCGCTGCATTATAACGAGCTGGCATTTCCTTTCCGCCGTTTCCAAATCGGTAAGGTTTACCGTGGCGAAAGAGCCCAGAGAGGCCGCTTCCGTGAGTTCTACCAGGCGGATATCGACATCATCGGCGATGGCAAGCTGGACATTCTCAATGAGGCGGAAATTCCCGCTATCATCTACCGGGTGTTCCGCGGTTTTGGTCTGACCCGGTTCCAGATTCGTGTAAACAACCGGAAGATTCTGAATGGTTTTTACGCTATGCTGGGCTTAACCGCAAAGAGCGGTGATATTATGCGCACCGTGGACAAGCTGGACAAGATCGGTGCCGAGAAGGTTGCTGCGATTTTGAAGGACGATTGCGGACTTTCCGACGAGCAGGCTGACGAGATTTTGAAGTTCATTGCCATTGGCGGTAGCAATGCTGAGGTTTTGGCAGCGCTGGAGGGCTATGCAGGCCGCAATGAACTGTTCGACTTGGGTTTGACCGAACTGAAGGCCGTTGCCGCTAACCTGTCGGCATTCGGTGTTCCCGAGGCCAATTTTGCTGTGGATCTGACCATCGCAAGAGGTCTTGATTACTACACCGGTACGGTTTATGAGACCACCTTGCTGGACCACCCGGAGATCGGCTCTGTCTGCTCCGGTGGCCGGTACGATAACTTGGCTGAGTACTACACCGATAAGGCTTTGCCCGGTGTGGGTATCTCCATCGGTTTGACCCGTTTGTTCTATGTTTTGGACGAGCAGGGTCTGCTCAACGATGCCCTTCCCAGCGCTCCGGCAGATGCTTTGGTGCTGCCTATGACTGAGGATGTTTCCAAGGCGGTAGAACTGGCAGAGGCTCTGCGCAGCGCAGGTGTCCGGGTGCAGCTTTACGGCGAGCAGAAGAAGTTCAAGCAGAAGATGAGCTATGCGGACAAGCTGGGCGTACCCTATGCGGTGCTGCTGGGTGAGGACGAGATTGCTGAAGGTAAGTGCTCCGTGAAGAATATGATCACCGGCGAACAGCAGAAGCTGACTGCCCAGGAGGCAGCTGAGCATATTCTCAAAGGCCTGGCAGAGGCCAATGGCCCGCTGATTTTGGAGAAGTAATGAAGCATATCGGAGGTGCCCCGCACCTCCGATATTTTACGAAAGGGGAGAAGCCCTTTGGAATTAAAGCATATTGCGACCCGTGAGGGGCGGTTGTCCTCTTTTTTGCGGGAAGAAATGAAAATGTCTGCCGGGCTTATGAATCGGCTCAAGTGGCAAGAGTTGCTGTTTGTCAACGGTCAGCCGGTGCATACTGATTACCCTGTAAAGCCCGGGGATATCATTACCGTGCCGTTGGACGAGCCAGTGCCGGATTACCCGGCAGAGGACGGAGAGCTAGCAATTTTATATGAGGACGCGCATATTTTGGCGGTGGATAAGCCTGCTGGTATGCTGATCCACCCCTCCCGTTCCCGGCTCACGGGGACGCTGGCGAATTTCGTGCTGGGGTATTATGAGAAAACCGGGCAGAAAAGCGCGTTTCACCCCCTCACCCGGCTGGACCGGGATACGTTCGGCGTGGTGCTGTTGGCGAAAAATGCCCATATCCACAGCTTGCTGGGTGGACTGCATTTGCAGGGTGGATTTGAAAAAATCTACGAGGCGTTGGTTTTTGGCAGTCCGGAAGAAGAATCCGGTATCATTGATGCCCCCATTGCCCGGTTACCTTTACCAAGTTTGCTCCGAGAAGTCAGCCCCGAGGGGAAACCCTCGGTGACGGAGTTTAAGGTGCTGGAGCGGAAAGATGGGTTTACCAAGATAGCCTTGCGACCCATTACCGGACGCACCCATCAGCTGCGGGTACACTGCGCCTATATGGGCTATCCCATTTTAGGCGACCCCCAATACGGAAGCCCCCAATCGCAGACCCTTTCCAAAGAGATGGGTTTCCAAAGCCAAAGGCTTTGCGCTAAGGCTTTGACTTTTGCCCATCCCATTACCGGAGAAAAAATTTCGGTGAGGTCCAAATTTACTGCGGATTGAATTCGCCATCTTGCTTTTGTAAGATACCTGTGATAAAATTATAAAAACAATTGGGAAAGGAGGCGGTATTGTGCGGAAATTTGTGGTTTTTGTTTGTCTTTTGTGCTTGGTATGTACCTTGTTTGTAGGCGCGAGTGCCGCCACCGGAGCGAAAAGCGTCAGCAGCCACGCAACAGTAACCGCTGACGGTAGATGCCAAATTACCCTCACCGCCGCCATCCACTTGGATGCGCCGGTGGAAAAATTGCGTTTTCCGCTACCCAAGAATGCGGAAAATATTACCGTCAACGGCTCTCACGCCCGTGTCCAAAGAGAGAACGGCTTGAAGCAGGTGGATGTGTCCAAGTTTGTGGGCAAGACCGCCGGCGATTTCACCTTAACATTTAACTATTCTCTGCCAGATTTGGTGAAAACCAATGAGGCGGGACTATTGGAGCTGACGCTGCCGCTACTGTCCGGATTTGCGTATCCGGTGCAGGCAATGGAATTTACGGTCACTTTGCCGGGAGAAATCACTGCCAAGCCGGCATTCTCCAGCGGCTACCACCAGGCTAATATCGAAAAGGATATTACCTGCACCACGGAAGGTCCTACGGTTACCGGTACTTCCCAGGTGGAGCTAAAGGATCACGAAACCCTGGTAATGACACTCGTCGTCACCGATCAGTTGTTCCCCCGGACCATCATCACACCGCCGGATTTGGAGACGGTGAATGTGATTGCCATTGTATGTTTCGTGGTGGCACTCCTGTACTGGATTTTGTTCCTGCGGAATCTGCCCTGGTGGCCCGGCAAGCAGCCCACACCCCCGGAGGGCTACGGCCCCGGCGAGATGGGCAGTGTCCTGCATTTGCAGGGCGGAAACTTAAACATGATGGTCTTTTCCTGGGCGCAGCTGGGATATTTGCAGATCCGCACGGAGAAGAACGGCCCGGTGCGTCTTGTAAAGCAGATGGATATGGGCAACGAGCGCAGCAGCTTTGAACAGCGGTGCTTCAAGATGCTCTTTGGCAGCCGGGATGTGGCCAACGCATCCAGCCGCCGCTACGGCGCAGTGTACTGCGCAGTGGAAAAGCTCAGACCCAATCTTACTTCGTTGATCCACCCCAAGTCCGGAAATCTGACCGTATTTCGAATTCTGACAGCGCTGACCGGTCTGTTCTGCGGTGTCGGTCTGGCACTGCTACTTACCGATGGCGCGGCGCTGCAATGGTTTTGGATTATCGTTTTGGGCGCAGCCGCCTGGATCAGCAGCTGGCAGATCCAGCTTTGGGCCCGGCATTTGTTTGCGCCTCAGCAGCGTAAGCTGTGGGTTGGTTTGATTTGGTGCGGATTTTGGCTGCTGCTGGGTCTGATTGCCGGACAGGTAAATACGGCCGCGGCGTTGGTGTTCAGTCAGCTGTTTGCGGGACTTCTGCTGGCCTTTGGCGGTCGGCGTACCTACGCAGGTAAGCAGGCCATGGAGCAGGCTATGAGTATGCGGCGGTATTTTAAGACCGTGTCTACCCAGGATTTGCGGCAGATTAGTCAAAATAATCCGGAGTATTTCCACCAAATGATGCCTTTGGCGATAGCCCTGGGCGCAGACAAAGCCTTTGCCCGGAGCTTTGGCAAAGAGCTCGTGGGTCAGTGCCCCTATATTTCCGATGGCATCAATGTTGAAATGCGAGCCGGTCAGTGGCGAGTGCAAATGCGAAGAATTTTGGAAAGAATGAACACCCTGCCGGAACAGACCCGGACGGAAAAGGTTATCGCATTTGTGGAAAGTCTGCGAAAGTAAAAATGAACAATGCCCACCGAATTCTCGGTGGGCATTGCTTTGTGTTATGAAATCAATCGCAGCAGGGATCGGGTTTTTGAGACGGCGCTGCCTTTTCTTTTGCGGGAGCTGTGACATCGCCAAGGCCGGAGGCTTCGGCGAAGAGAACGTTTGCTTTGGTCATATCCACGGCATCGGTGGGGACGATGATTTTGGCAGCTCTGCCGTCGGACATAGCGATCAGCGCCTCGTATTTCTTGATCTCCAGCACGGCAGCGTCTGCGCCGGCATTTTTCAGTTCACGCAGACCGTCAGCTTCGGCCTTTTTGGAAAGGAAGATCGCTTTGGCTTCACCTTCGGCACGGGCAATGCGGGCATCCCGTTCACCCTCGGCAGCCAGGATCATTGCCTGCTTGTCGCCCTCGGCGCGGGTAATGGCTGCAGCCTTGTGACCTTCTGCCTGCAGCAGGGTCTCGCGACGATCACGCTCTGCCTTCATCTGCTTTTCCATCGCATTCTGAATTTCAGCAGGAGGGATGATGTTCTTCAGCTCGACGCGGTGGACCTTGATACCCCATTTGTCGGTAGCTTCGTCCAGAATAGAGGTCATTTTTGCGTTGATGGTGTCGCGGGATGTAAGGGTTCCGTCCAACTCCAGCTCGCCGACGATATTACGAAGGGTGGTAGCGGCCAGGTTGGAAAGGGCAGAAATGGGATTCACTGCGCCGTAAGCATAAAGCTTTGCGTCATAAACTGCGTAGTAAATGACGGTGTCGATCTGCATTGTGACATTGTCTTTGGTGATGACCGGCTGGGGAGGAGAGTCCAAAACCTGCTCCTTGAGGGTCACTCGTTTGGCGATTTTCTCTACAACCGGGATCTTTACGTGGAAACCGGCAGACCAGGTGGTTTTGTACTTTCCGAGGAACTCGATCACATATTCGTGAGCCTGGGGGACGATCTTTGCATTTGCTAAGATGAAGATCAAAACAATAACTGCTAAAGTGATGATTATCGGCATTTTTATCTCTCCTTTTATAGATTGGACGGTACGGGAATGGATGCTTTTCCGTACCTGTTTTTATTATACAAGGCGAAATAACAAATGTAAAGCGGCTGAAAGCAAATATGGAAAAAAGCACTTGCTTTTGCAAGTGCTTTTTTTGGTGACCCGTACGGGAATCATTGCTTTTTCGCCTTTGGCGAAAAGAAAGGTTCGGCTCGGCCTCTCCTGTTGCGGTGTCCGACATCTGCCGGTGTCGACCGTGCTCCTTGGCAGATGTCGACCGCGGCCACTCGCTCAGGTCGCTTGTTCCGCCACTGGCGGCGCTCCCATTGCTCCCCCTCGCCGGCAACAGTTCACCGGACTGTTGCATTTAATTTTTCGATTCCCGTTTGTTCAACAAGAATAAAAATAAGACACCCAAAAGGGTGTCTTATTTTTATTGGTGACCCGTACGGGAATCGAACCCATGTTACCGCCGTGAAAGGGCGGTGTCTTAACCGCTTGACCAACGGGCCTGGTAGCGGCGACCTGATTCGAACAGGTGACATACCGGGTATGAACCGGCTACTCTACCAACTGA
>JAFZDL010000011.1 GCA_017561205.1 Oscillospiraceae bacterium
AATGGCAGGGATTGTGTCAGCACAATAACTGCGTTTTACAACAAGGCCAGCACTCACAAGCTGATCGTCAAACAGGCCAATGGTCTGCTCCATCAATCGGACAAGATCAATTTGCTCTTTCTTACTTTCCACAACACCGCTGGAAACCTTGGTCAGTTCAAAGAGGGATTCCACAAGGTCATTCATATAACCAGCCTTCTGATGCAGGCGGCGAAGCTGCTCCCGCCCATCGGGAGATAGTGTTTCATTTTGCAGAAGCTCACTATAGCCAAGAATGGAGGTAAGCGGTGTGCGGAGATCGTGAGAAACATTAGAAATCAGCTCGACCTTGAATCGCTCACTGGTGACAGCAGTGCGGACAGCTTCCTCATGCTGGGCCTGCACATCCAAAAGCTGTGCTTCAGTTTGAGCAAAAGCACCATCACCAACGGTGATTGGCTTGCCATTCTGATAGTTATTAAGCTGTTTTTTGAAGTGGTTTAGATCTTTGCCATACTTCCAAAGACACAAAAAGCCGAAAGTTGAAGTCGCAATAAAGCCAACGACACAAATCCAAAACACTTCATAGACATTTGATCCTCTAAACCAGGCAAGTCCAACTAAAGGAAGCATGATCCAGGCAACAAATACCAGTAAGGATAGTTGTGGGGCAGTACACCGCTGAGCGATTCTTTGAACCAAACACCAGGAAAGAGAAAAGCGCACTTTCATCCAGCCAAAGAGTTCTCTGACACAGAGCAACACAACAAATACGCAAACGATCTCAGAAAGCAAGGTCAATCTTAGCGCAGTGGAACCCCACAGGATGTACTCTATGTTGAGGGATATATGATATGCTGCCGCCAGTAGAGCAGGCGCCAAACAAATCCCATCCGGCCCAAAGATTGGATTTCTTGCGGCAAACACAAAAATAGCGGTACCTGCGGCAGCAATGGCTGCAAAGGAAAGGGTCATACCAATAAACCTTTCTGCGCGTCCATCGGTACGGACCGCATTTTCCTGGGACACAGACAGATTGGGCATAGTTGTTTGGGTAGTCCCTTCCGCTATTCCCTCTTCCGCAGCAACGTCAACACTGGGGTATACCGTTTCTATAACGGAGGTTGTCACAACAACTTCTCCCTCTGCATGATCATACAGCATCTGTTGTCCAAAAGTCCAGCACACAGCAGCAAAGAGAATCAGAATGAAAGCAATGATATTACGGCGATTCAAAGACATATCCAATCCCCCAAACTACTTTCAAATATTCCGGCTTTTTCGGATTCAGTTCCAACTTTTCCCGGATACGGCTGATATGAACCATGACCGTGTTCTCCACGGCGTAGGCATCGTTCTCCCAGACCCGTTCATAGATTTCCTCAGCAGAGTACACCTTGCCCGGATTGGACATCAGCACTTGCAAAATTTTAAACTCGGTAGCAGTAAGGCGAACTGCATCGCCCCGGACAACAAGCTGCTTTGTGGCAGTGTTCAAAATAATATTGCCTACTTGAATTTGATCTTCGGATTTTGTTTCCCGGATGGAGCCTAAATCGTCATACCGGCGAAGGAGTGCTTTTACTCTTGCAAGCAGTTCCTGTTGATAGAATGGCTTCACAAGATAATCGTCTGCACCGGCCTCCAGCCCCAGTACGCGATCCGAACCCTCTGCTTTGGCAGAGAGCATCAGGATGGGAACATTGTGATTCTGACGGATACGCATAGTAGCAATGATACCGTTGCACCGGGGCATCATCACATCCATGATGATAAGATGCGGATGTTTTGTACCCACAATATGGCAGGCAGTTTCCCCATCATAGGCAGTCAGCACCTGATAGTCCGCCTGTTTCAATGCGGTTTCTATGATGTTGACAATGGAAAAATCATCGTCAACCACAAGTATCCGGTAAGCTTCAGACATAAGCGTTCCTCGTTTCAAATGATTGCAT
>JAFZDL010000069.1 GCA_017561205.1 Oscillospiraceae bacterium
AAAGGTTCCCTTCGAGCCCAAGTCCGACCGTCCCGTATTCTGCAGCGAGTGCTTCGCTCAGATGAAGGCAGAAGGCTAATTTTGTCTTAAGAAAAACACCACCGGAAACGGTGGTGTTTTTTTGTTGGACATATACAGGTTGTCATCCTGAGCGGAGGGCGTTAGCCCGTAGTCGAAGGATCTTCGCACTGTGGATACGCGCAAATCCCTGTTTGGCCAGAAGATCCCTCGACTTCGCTCGGGACGACAAGGCTTTTTGTTGCCCAAACGCAAAAAAGGAACGACCAACGGGTCGTTCCTTTTTTACTAGATTTCCTTGTACATAGTCACCGCATCATCCTTGCGGACATTGTCGGCAACCACCAAGACCTCCACGGCTACGGTTCTTGCGCCCAAAGCGATCTCGATCTTGTCGCCGGGCTTGACCTCGTAGCTGGCTTTCACCACACGGCCATTAACACTGATACGGCCATTGTCGCAGGCTTCATTGGCAACGGTGCGGCGTTTGATCAGCCGGGAGACCTTCAGATACTTATCTAAGCGCATTACTTAGCGACAGTATCCTTCAGAGCCTTGCTTGCCTTGAATACGGGCAGCTTGGTAGCGGGAATCTGGATGGTCTCCTTGGTGCGGGGATTGCGGCCGGTGCGAGCCTCACGGGTCTTGACTTCGAAGTTACCGAAACCGAAAACCTGTACCTTCTCACCCTTTGCCAGAGTAGCGGCAACGGTCTCGAAAGTAGCGGAAACAACGCGCTCTGCGTCCTTCTTGGTCAGGCCGGTCTTCTCGGCAACTGCTGCGATGAGTTCAGTCTTGTTCATAATATTTACCTCATTTCATTTTTTTAGTACGCTAAAATAATGTTACCACTATTTTGCGCATTTTGCAAGCTTTTTTTGCAAAAATAACCAATTATAGCCTTAAAATTTTCGAAATTTTATCACCTTTTGGCAAAAGAAGGCAATCTTCCCGGGAAATCGCCTTGAAAAGCACCACACAAACCAGGTAGGTAATCACACCCACACCCACGGGAATGCCGCAGAGGAATACCCGGCTTGCGCCGCTTCCCAAAACCGCGATCAGCAGCCGGTACGCGCCATAAACCACAACGCCCATCAAAATGGCAGGAGCCGCAGGCCGCAGGAGATTTCGCAAAATCCTGGGTTTGTGGGGAACGATCCGGGCAATGGCGATGAGATTCATAAGGCCAATGCACAGATAGCACAGTGTCATACCGATGGGCGCGCCCACGATGCCGATTTGGGGATTGCCCACCAGCACATACACCACAGCCAGCTTTACACCACCGCAAAGCAGGGTGTTGATGACGGGAATGTGGGCATAGCCGTGGGATTGGAGCACCACATTTGTGTACTGGATGGTGGCATAGAAGAAGATATTCACGCCCAAAATCGCCAAAATCTTACCGGCCAATTGGAGATTTTCCCCAGTGTAGCCGCCCAAAAGGCTGATGACCGGGGTCGCCAAAATGCTCAGACCCACGGCGCAGGGCAGGCTGATAAGACCTGTAATCCGGGCAGCGGATTCTTCCGTCGCCTCAGCGCCGTCAAAATTCTTGGTGGTGAGCAGGGCTGTGATTGCCGGCAGCACCGAGGTGGTGATGGGCACCATAAAGGCGCAGGGCATATTGAACACCGTAAAGCACATATCGTAAATGCCCTTGGTGATGTCAGCGGTATTTTGGCTCATCCCGTTGGCGGTGAGTAACTGACCCATATACAGATTGGTTTCCACCAACGTCAGCACCTGCAAGCCCGCAGAACCGATGGTAATGGGCACAGCGATGGCCAAAAGTTCCTTGGCGGTTCGGCGGTAGGACTTGGTTTCGCCGCCACCTGTGGGCATATCCCGGTAGGCAGGCCGCAGCTGGGCATACAGGTAAATGGAAGACACTAAGCAGCTCACCGTCACGCCCAAAATCGCGCCGCCGGCAGCCAATCCAACGCTTCCTGTTTGCTTCATAATGAGGTATGCCAGCGCAAGGCCCACAAGCAGCTTGAACACAGCCTCCAAAATCTGAGAATTGGAGGTGGGGCGCATATCGCCCTGACCCTGGAAAAAGCCCCGGAATGTGGACATAATGCACATCAGCAGAGCGCAAGGGCCTAAGCAGAAGATAGCCGCCCAGGCATCGGGCTGCTTTTGGAACGACGCCAGCTGGTGGGCAAAAATCATCATCAGCGCGGAGCTGACGATACCCAAACCTAAGAAAATACCCCGGCTCGTTGCATAGACCCGCCGCACCTGGTTGTAGTTGCCAACGGAGTGAGCCTGGCTGATGAGCCGGCTCATAGCAATGGGCAGACCGGCAGTAGAGATCATCAGCAGCACCGCGTAGATATTGTAGGCGGTGTTGAAATAGCCGAAGCCCTGTTCGCCGATGATCATATTTAAGGGGATTTTATAGAATGCACCGATGATCTTCACAATGGCGGTTGCCATAGCCAACAGGGCTGCGCCGTGGAGGAAATTTTGCTTTTTGTTCATTGTTCCTCCTTACTTTCTCCCAACAAACGGGGAATAGCGTATTCCATAATCTCAGACACCACCGCGTTTAGATCGATGGTGGGGAAGTGGCCGTTCTGATACAGAATCTTGCCCCGGACCATGGTCATGGCTACATCGCCGCCCTTGGCGGAGAACACCAAACCGGCCGGAACATTGTGGCAGGGCATCAGATGGGGCGCGGAGAAATCCACCAACGCGATATCCGCGTCCATACCCTCTTTCAGCATACCGCAATCGGTTCGACCCTGGGCCTTTGCGCCGCAGACGGTAGCCATCATCAAGGGCGCAACAGCGGGCAGCGCAGAAGACTCGCCCTTTTCCTGCCGGGCAAGGAGGGCTGCATAGCGCATCACTTCAAACATATCCAAATTGCCGCATTCATAAGCGCCGCCCGTACCCAAAGCCACATTCATACCGGCCTTGACACAAGCGGTGATGGGGGTGGTGGGAGCGCCTGTCTTTGCAGATGCGATGGGGGTTGCCACGGCAGTTGCCTTGTATTTGCCCAGCATTGCCCGTTCCTGCTCCGTTAAACAGGCGCAGGTGGTTGCCGTTACCGGCAGGTCGAAAATCTTGTGACAGCTTAAAAGCTCTGCCGGGGTGAGGCCGGAGCGGTCCTCGCAGCTTTCCACCTCTTCCTTGGTTTCCGACAGGTGGAGCTGTAGCCCTAAGCCTTTTTCTGCGGCAAAGGCGGAAATGCCCTCCCAGAGCCTAAAGTTGCTGGTATACTCGGCATAAATGCCGCCGTCAATCTTAATGCGGCCCTCATCATAGCCGTGCCAGGTGTCCACTAACCGGACAAACTCCTTGCACTGCTCATCGGTTTCAAAATCAAAGTCCTCATTCTGGTCGATAAACCGGTAGGCAGACAGGGCCAAATTGGCCTTGATGCCGCTGTCCTTAACAGCCTGGGCAGTGGCCTCCGGGAAATAATAGAGGTCTGACACAGAGGTAACGCCAAATCGCAAACACTCGGCAATTGCCAGCTGGGCCGCAGCCTTGGCAGAGCGGGCATCTAACTTATCCTGCCGGGAAAGCAACTGCTCCAACGCCTCCCGCTTTTCTCCATCGTCCACAAAATTCCGCAGCACGGCTGTGGCCAGATGGGTATGGCAGTTGATAAGGCCCGGCATTGCCACCATACCGGTGCCGTCGATGATGGTCTTGGGCTGCTCCTGGGGAGCAGTTTTGCCCATATAGGCTATTTTGCCGTTTTCGATGCCGATATATGCGCCAAACAGCACATCCATTTTCTCATTCATAGTCACCACGGTGACATTGGAAATCAATGTATCCAAAATAACACTTCCTTTTTCCATGTCATTGCGAGGAGCCGTAGGCGACGCGGCAATCTCAAGTAGGCAGTATAGATTGCCACGCCAGTTTACAAACTGGCTCGCAATGACAACAAGAGTTACAACAACGCAAAAAGTTCTTCCTTTTGCCGCAGCACATCGGCGATTTGCCCTATGTACTGCTCCGGGAATTTGGGGTTGTGGAATCGCTGCAAGGTGCCGTCGGGCAGGTTTACCTTGTTCATACCGCCGCCACCTAAGGATAAGATGGTATGCAGCTCTTCCATCATATAAATATTATACAGGCAATCCAAATTATCCCGGCTCCAGCCCACATTCTCGAAAGAACCGGACATATACTTCTGCCGGTAGAGGTAGTAGGGCTTGTAGCCTAAACTGCGGAGGGTCTGCTCTGCGTACTCCACCATCTGCGCCACATCTTCCACACCGGGCAGCTGTACCTTTCGCTCGAAAAGGTCCGCGCCCTTCTTGAGGGCCAATGTATGCACGGTAATGTTGGCAGGATTGAGAGCCGCCACTTTATCCAAAGAATCCTTGAAGCCCTCCAAGGTATCCTTGGGCAGGCCGGCAATCAAGTCCATATTGATGGCTTTAAAGCCTGCCGCCTCCGCCTCTTTGTACCGGCTGAGAATGTCGGCGGCGGTGTGCGGTCTGCCACAGGCCCGCAGGACCTCGTCCTGCATAGTCTGAGGATTGATGCTCATACGGTCCGCGCCGTGGCGATAAATAGCGGAGAGCTTTTCGGCGGTAAGGGTATCCGGCCGGCCGCCCTCCACAGTAAACTCTATGCACCGGGAAAGGTCAAAGGTATCTTTCACCCGGTCTAAAAGTTCGGTCATCTGTTCTGTGGACAAAGTTGTGGGCGTGCCGCCGCCTATATAGATGGTACGAACCGTTTTCCCGGAATTTGCCAAAAGTTTTCCGGTATGCTCCAGTTCCTGGTAAAGTGCGTGCAAATAAGGGTCCAGCAAATCGGTATTTTTGCCCACAGTACGGCTGACAAAGCTGCAATAGCTGCACCGGGTGGGGCAGAAAGGAATGCCGATGTACAGGGATATGTCGTTTTTGTCCATCTTATTGATGGCACTCACCGTGGATTTGGAGCAATCGATGGCCAGCTGCCGCCGCTCCCTGGTGACGAAATACACATCTTTTAGCAGTTTGTCCGGGTTTTCGCCCTCCAAAATCGCCTTGGTGCTGAGCTTAGTAGGCCGCACACCGGAAAGAGCGCCCCAGGCAGGCGTGTTTTCCAAATGGGGAAGCGCCGCCAAATAAAAGCTCTGCTGCAGGATTCTCCTGCGCAGACGGACAGTTTCTTCTGCTAACTTCAAGCGCCGGGAAGCCTTTGTCTTCTTGCCCGCTATTTCTATTTCCGTCACGGCGGTGAGCCAGGTTTCGCCCCGGGAAAGCCGGGAAACCGCTGTTCCCTCGGTTTCGGCAAACAGGCTGAGCATCAGCTGCTCCACCGCATATAAATCCTCGTGACCGGTTATCGTCAAATTCATTGGATTTCCTCTTATCGCAAATAGGGATTATACTTCCGTTCTTCAGAAACTTTAGTGGCAGGGCCGTGGCCGGGGAGGACCTTGTAATCCCCCGGCAATTCTGCCAGCCGGCGCAAAGATTTATGCATCAGCGTGTCGTCGCCACCGGGGAAGTCCGTCCGTCCGCAGGACTCCATAAACAGGGTGTCCCCGGAGAACATAGTGTCCTCGCACATAAGGCACACAGAGCCGGGGGTATGACCCGGGGTGTGGATAACCTTCAAGGAAAGACCTGCTAAGGAAAGCACATCGCCCTCGTCATAATTCTGGGTATAAACCAACGGGCCGTCGGTAAAGCTTTCCGGCAGGGACAGCTCGGCGCTATGGATATAGATGGGGCAATTTACCCGCTCTGCCAAAAACCGTACGCCGCCCACATGGTCAAAATGGCCGTGGGTCAGCAGGATGGCGTCAATGGTTTTGCCCAAACGGATAACTTCCGAGAGCACCGTTTCCGGCTCATAGCCCGGGTCAATGACGATACAGGAGTCGGCATTATCAGCCCAGGCAATATAACAATTGGTTTGATAAGAACCCAAAGGCAAAGTTAGGATGTTCATAAAAACCTCCGGTTTTTAGAATGCAAAATGTAAAATTGATGTGTCGGCTTTGCCGACTTATTAAAATCATTGCCACAGGCAATACCTTCATTTTGCATTTATCATTTTGAATTTTGCATTATCGTCTGGGAGTGTCCAGCAGTTCGGCGGTGTCCAGAATGAGGGTCACAGGGCCGTCATTGACGGATTCCACTTTCATATCCGCGCCAAATTGGCCGTGCTGAGGGGGATAGCCCAGTTCCTCACAGATGGCAAGAAACTTTTCGTACAGGCGGTTTCCCAATTCCGGACCGGCGGCCCCCACAAAGCTGGGGCGGCGGCCCTTACGGCAGTTGCCGTACAGGGTAAACTGGCTCACCACCAGCACCTGTCCGCCCACATCCTCTAAACCCAAATTCATTTTGCCGTTTTCGTCCTCGAAAACACGCAGATTCAGCGCTTTTTCTGCCAAATACCGGCATTCCTTTTCGGTATCCTCCGGGCCAACGCCCAGCAGGATCAGAAAACCCTGTCCGATTTTGCCAACAATCTCTCCGTCAATGGCAACAGATGCAGATTTTACTCTTGTCAATACTGCTCGCATAGTTTTTCTCCTTAGCCCTTCTTTGTCATTGCGAGGGCCGCAGGCCCGTGGCAATCTCAAAGAAAGCAGTATAGATTGCCACACCAGTGACATCGGTCACTGGTTCGCAATGACAACCAAAATTTTTAATTTTGTCCTCGTCTTGTGCCGATCACATCCCGGATATTCATCAGCTTGTTGCGGATGGAGTCCAGTTCCTCCACATCCTTGACCTCGAAACGCACAGTGATCACAGAGTGACCGCCGGGCAGATCCTTACCGCTGATCTCCTTCATATGCACCCGGGTGGTGGTGAGGGTGGTGACGACATCCAGCAGCAAGCCATCCCGGGTGATGCAATCCAGCTCCAGGGTGGTGTCGAATGGCTGGTCGTCCTGGACAGCCCATCTTACCCGCACCCAGCGGGCGGCCTGGTGGGGTTCATCCCGGTTTTGGGCATTGGGGCAGTCGATCCGGTGGACGGACACACCAAAGCCCTTGGTGATAAAGCCTAAAATGCCATCACCCGGCACAGGCGTACAGCATTTAGCGAACTTGATCATACAACTCTCGATATCCTCCACAATAACGCCGCCCGTACTGTGGCGGCTCTTGGGGGCAGTATCGGGCTTGACCGCGTTGGATACCACCTGCTTTTCCAGGTTTTGGGCCTTCATTGCCCGGTTGATATCGTCCCGGATGCGGCCAACAGCCTTCACGGCGGTTAAGCCACCGTAGCCGATGGCGGCATACATATCCTCCCAGGTATCGAAGGCCAGCTTTTTCAGAAGCTGGGGGCTCAGCTCCGGGTCTACCGTCAAAGACAGGGGCAGGCCGATGCGGCGCATTTCGCCCTCGAAGGATGCCCGGCCGTGGGCCACATTCTCCTCCCGGCGCTCCCGCTTGAACCACTGCTTGATCTTGGTGCGGGCCTGGTTAGACTTACAGATCGTCAGCCAGTCACGGCTGGGGCCACGGGCGGCCTTGGAGGTAATGATCTCCACGATGTCGCCGTTTTGCAGCTTGGTATCGATGTTGCAGATGCGGTTATTCACCTTAGCACCCACTAAGGAGTTACCCACACCGGAGTGAATGGCGTAGGCAAAGTCAATGGGGGTAGAGCCGGCGGGCAGAGATACGATCTTGCCCTTGGGGGTGAAAGCAAACACCTCGTCGTCGAACATATCGATCTTCATGGAGTTCAGATAGTCCTCGGCATCGGTGTCCTGCTGGCTTTCCAGCAAGCGGCGTACCCACTCAAAATCCTTCTCCTGGCCTGCGCCCTCGCCTTGCTTGTATTTCCAGTGGGCGGCGATACCGTATTCGGCAGTTTCGTGCATATCCCAGGTACGGATCTGCACCTCAAAGGGAATGCCCTGCTTGCCGATGACGGTGGTGTGCAGGCTCTGGTACATATTGGGCTTGGGGGTGGAGATATAGTCCTTGAACCGGCCCGGCACCAGGTTAAACAGGTCGTGGATATGACCCAAAACATTGTAGCAATCAGGAATGGTGTCCACAATGACCCGGAAGGCGTAAATATCATACAGCTCATCGATGGTCTTGCCCTGGGCATTCATCTTCCGGTAGATGGAGTAAACGTGCTTGATCCGTCCATAGGTCTTGCTGTGAATGCCCATAGACTCCAGCCGTTCAGAAATTTTATCCTGAATGGTGTGCATAAAGGCTTCGTCCTTTTCCTTGTGGGCGGACAGGTAGGTGAGGATCTCATCGTAGCTTTGGGGATCCAAATACCGCAGAGAAATATCCTCCAGCTCCCATTTCATCTTCTGAATACCAAGACGGTGGGCCAGAGGCGCGTAAATATCCATGGTCTCCCGGCACTTGATGATCTGCTTTTCCGGGGTCTGGTACTGCATGGTGCGCATATTGTGGAGCCGGTCAGCGATCTTGATGAGAACCACCCGGATGTCCTTGCTCATGGCCATGAACATCTTCCGCAGGTTCTCCATCTGCGCCTCCTCAGTGGAGGAGAAATTGGCTCTGGTCAGCTTGGTAACACCCTCCACCAGCTCTGCGGTGGTAGTGCCAAAGAGCTTGGCAATCTCAGAGAAGGATGCGTCGGTGTCCTCGATGCAGTCGTGGAGCAGTGCGCCCAAAATCGCGTCCATATCCAGGCCCATTTCCGCCACGATCTCCGCCACCGCCAGGGGGTGGATGATGTAGGGAGAGCCGTCCTTGCGCTTTTGGTCCTTGTGCTTTTCCCGGGCGTATTCCACAGCCCGGTCAACAAGCTCCATATCCACACCGGGCACGCACCGATTTAAGGTTTGGTACAACGACCCATAGTGTTCAGCAAAAGTTTCCATAGTTATACCTCTTTACTGGCAGAGAGCAAAATTTGCATCGTCCGGCTAGCATTCAAATCTGCTTTCTCGGTAGCAGGCAACAGCCGAATCATAATATCATTGTGAAGCCTTGCGGTCTCAAGCAGACCCACATCGGCAAAAATGTCAATACAGGTGAGCATTTGGTCTAAGCTCAGGGGCTGGTCGGACCAGCGGACGATCTTCCGGCACAGGCAGATGGGATTTTCCCGAATCTCCTTGCCCCGGACAGCCAAATACCGCCAAACGAGAGCCTGGGTAGCCCGGTTGGGAATCAGCCGGGCAGCGGCATCGGGGGTAAGGGCATCTTCCTGCAGCAACCGATAATCGTCACCATCACAGGATACCGCCGCTTTGCAGGAGGGCCGAATATCCTGCACATTCATCTGTACGGACTTTTCTCCCCGGAATTCATTGATTTGGGGGATAAATGCCACATCCACCCGGTCACCCAGTTCCACGGAGGCGGACTCAGCGGTGGCAGAGAAGAAAATGCTGTTAAAGGCAAAGCTGCCCTTTTGCAGGCGCATACGCAAATGCCGTCCGTTACCCACCGCGCCCAGCTTGTCCAAGGTCAAGCCTTCCATCACCAGCACAGGCTTGGGACAGCCGGTGCCGCAGGGCTCTAAGGCCTCCAAAGACTGAATATTGGGCAATGTCAGCAGTTCCGGAGGGATGGTGCAATCCGCTTCCAGCAGGGTTTTCGGGCCTGCGCCCCGGTAAAACTGGCCGGCTAAGCGGCAAATCTCCTGGCGGAAGGCAGGAATCTGGTCGCGATGAATGGTAAAGCCCGCCGCCAGTTCGTGGCCGCCGTAGCTTTCCAATAAATGAGAAAGGTTTGTCAGCGCGCCAAACAGATTAAAGCCCCCAAAGCTGCGGGAGCTGGCCTTGCCGTGCTCCCCGTCTAAGCAGATGAGGAAGGCAGGACAGCAGTATTCCTCGGCAATACGGCTGGCCACAATGCCCACCACGCCTTGATGCCAGCTTTCGTCAGCCAAGACGATGGCCTCGGGAAACTTCCCCTCCGGGAGCATTTCCACCGCTTGCCGGTAAATTTCCGACTCCACCGCCTGCCGCTGCTTATTCAGCTCGCAAAGGGCCTTGGCGGCCTCTTCGCCCCGGATGGGGTCGTCGGTCAAAAACAGTTCAACAGCCAATTCAATTTGACCCATTCTGCCAGCGGCATTGATCCGTGGGGCAAGCATATAGCCCACCACGGAAGCAGACACCTGCTCCGAAGTACAGCCGCACTCTGCCATCAACGCGGCAAGGCCCGGGCGGGAAGTATTCTTCAGCATTGCGATACCCCGGGACACAAAGACCCGGTTCTCCCCCTGCAGGGGCATTACATCTGCCACAGTACCCATACACACCATATCCGCGTACTGCTCCAGCACGCTCTCCTGGTCACCGGACAGCGCCGCCGCCAGCTTAAAGGCCACGCCCACACCGGAGAGGGTCTTGTGGGGATAGGTGCAGTCAGGGCGGTGAGGGTCCACCACCGCAATAGCCTGGGGGAGGGTATCCTTGCACTCGTGGTGGTCGGTGATGACCAAGTCGATGCCCTTTTCTTTGCAAAGAGCCGCCTCCTCCACGGCGGTAATGCCGCAGTCCACGGTGATGATGAGCTTAACACCCAAGCCCTGCAGATAGTCGATGGCGATGGGATTCAAACCGTAGCCCTCCTCCAGCCGACCGGGAATGTAGGGCACGCAATCTACCCCCTGTTTCCTTAAGAAATCCGTCAGCAAGCAGGTGGCGGTGATGCCGTCCACATCGTAGTCGCCAAAGACGGCGATTTTTTCCCCTTTGTCCATAGCCAGAGCCACCCGGCCAACAGCCATCGCCATATCGGTCATTAAGAAGGGGTCGCAGAGATTACAGTTGCAGTCTAAGTACTGTTCAGCGTTTTCTTTGTTTTCCATACCCCGGGAGGCCAAAACCATCGCCGCCAACGGGGCATAGCCGCCTTTCACCAGGGCATTGACTGCATCCATACCCGGCTGGGCGGTTTTCCATGTTCCGTATTTCAAGCAATTCCACATCCATTTTATCATTTTTCTTAATATTATATCAAAAAAACCGCCATAACACAATAGGAAAGTTCCATTTCTGAGGTCTAAGTTTGGACCAAGCAACATAGATTTTAATACACAATAACCGGGATAATGGAAAATTAAAAATTGAAAGTTGAAAATTGTGGTGTCGCTTCGCGACTTATTTCAATCATTGCCGAAGGCAATACCTTAATTTTCAATTCTCAATTCTCAATTTTCAATTCTTTTTTGGGGGCTACTATATGAAAAGGTTTTTCTGTTTGTTATGTATTTTTGCCTTAATCGTGCCGGTGTCTGCGGCGGAGCTGAATGTGCCGGCCAAGTCAGCGGTGCTGATGGATGTGGCCACCGGGCAGCTACTCTATGAACAGGATGCTCACACGCCCTTAGCACCCGCCAGCGTGACCAAGGTGATGACCATGCTTCTCATTATGGAGGCCATCGACTCTGGGCGCATCAGCTGGAACGATACTGTCACAACCTCCGAGGCCGCCGCAGCCAAGGGCGGCAGTCAGATTTACTTAAAAGTCGGAGAGGGTATGTCCGTTTCCGATATGGTCAAATCCATTGCGGTGTCCTCCGCCAACGATTGCGCCTGCGCCATGGCAGAGCATATTGCCGGCAGCGAAGCGGCCTTTGTGGAGCTGATGAACAAGCGGGCCAAAGAGTTAGGGATGAACGATACCAATTTTGTAAACTGCACCGGTCTTGACGACAGCGAGGATGCCAAAAACCACAAAACCTCCGCCCACGATATCGCCATTATGTCCCGGGAGCTGCTGAAAAACCACCCGGACATCAAGAAATTTACCACCATTTGGATGGATACCGTGCGGGACGGGGCATTTGGCCTGTCCAACACCAACAAGCTGGTACGGTTTTATCCCGGGGCAACGGGTCTCAAAACGGGATTCACCTCCCAGGCAGGCTACTGCCTGTCGTCTTCTGCTATGCGGGACGAGATGGAATTGGTGGCGGTGGTCATGGGCTGTGAGACCTCCAAGGACCGGTTCGCCGCCTGCAAAACCCTCTTAGACCATGGCTTTGCCGCTTATGCTCTCATTCAGCCTCAGCAGGACAAAGTGGAAATCCCCGTAAAGCTGGGCAATGCAGATTCTGTATCAGCCGTGCCCTCCGGAATGGATTCCGTCCTTATCGACAAGGGGCAAAAGGCTATGGTCACCCAAGAAACCGAGCTTTTGGAGCAGGTTTCCGCTCCGGTGAGCCAGGGACAGCGGCTGGGTACGCTTTACATCAAAGCCGGGGAGCAGGTGCTCAAAGAAATTCCTTTGGTTGCTGAAACTGCCGTTCCCAAGCTCACTTTTGGCCAAATGTTCAGCCGCCTTTTGCGTGTTCTTACAATGGCGGCATAATAAAGCCTTCCCTTCGTTGTCATTCTGAGCGAGCGAAGCGAGTCGAAGAATCTACGTACTGTCGATGCCGACAAATCGCTGTTCGGCCAGAAGATCCTTCGACTACGGGCAAATGCCCTTCGCTCAGGATGACAAGATTGTTGTTAATAATAATTTTTGATTTTCAACAAAAAATCCCGGAAGTGCGATGCACTTCCGGGATTGTTGCAATATCTTACTTGTTAGCGCCAGCGATCTGTGCGGCAACCTCATCAGCGAAGTTCTCTTCCTTCTTCTCGATGCCCTCACCCTTGATGTAGTGAATAGCGTCAACGAAGGTGACCTTGCCGCCCAGCTTCTTAGCAGCGTCAGCAATGTAGCCAGCCACATCGCCCTTAAACAGGTCAGAGCGGACGAACTCCTGCTGCAGCAGGCAGATTTCCTTGTAGAAAGCGTTCATCTTACCGGCAGCGATCTTTTCCTTGACCTCAGCAGGCTTGTTAGCCATCTTAGGATCGTTGTCCATCAGAGCCACCTGAACGGCCAGCTCCTTGTCGATCTCAGCCTGAGGCACCTGGGCCTTATCCCAGTACTTAGCGCCCATAGCAGCGATCTGCATAGCCACGTTCTTACCGATCTCGGTAGCGTCGCAGCCCTCAACAGCCAGGTTTACCAGAACACCGTGGGTGCCGCCAGCGTGAACGTAAGCGACGGAAGTGTTGTTCTCAAAACGGGCAAAACGGCGGATCTGCATATTCTCGCCGATGGACATAACCTTCTCCTGCATGATCTCGGTAACGGTCAGCTCGGAATCCGGATACTTAGCGGCCTTCAGAGCCTCCACATCAGCGGGGTTAGCGGTAGCAACCACCTCAGCCAGGTTCTTAACCAGGTCCATAAATGCGTCGGTCTTGGCAGCGAAGTCGGTCTCGGAGTTCACCTCGATGACAACGCCCACGCCGTTCACGACGGTAGCGTAAGCAACACCCTCAGCGGCGATGCGGTCAGCCTTCTTAGCAGCCTTAGCCAGGCCCTTCTCACGGAGCCAGTCAACGGCCTTGTCCATATCACCGTCGGTAGCAGCCAGAGCAGCCTTGCAGTCCATCATGCCGACGTTGGTCATTTCACGGAGCTTCTTAACATCCAGTGCAGTAAATGCCATTTTATTTTTCCTCCAATATTATTTGTATATGTCATTCCGAGCAAGCGCAGCGCGTCGAGGAATCTCACGCAATCTATGCACTGCCAATCGTTTATGAGATCCCTCGACTACGCTCGGGATGACAAACCGTATTTTCAGGCAGTATGCTATTTCAGCAGAGATTGCCACGACCAGTTTGCGAACTGGTCTCGCAATGACGGTTGTGTTACAAATTACTCTTCTACGGGAGCCTCTGCAGCCTCAACGGTCTCAGCCACAGCGTCCTCACCCTGACGGCCCTCGATGGCAGCGGATGCCATAGCAGCAGCGATCAGACGGATAGCGCGGATAGCGTCGTCGTTGCCGGGGATCACGTAGTCGATCTCATCGGGATCGCAGTTGGTGTCAACGATAGCAACGATGGGAATGTTCAGCTTCTTAGCCTCAGCGATAGCGTTGCGCTCCTTGCGGGGGTCAACGATGAACAGGCAAGCGGGGATCTTCTTCATTTCCTTAACGCCGCCCAGGTACTTCTCCAGCTT
>JAFZDL010000070.1 GCA_017561205.1 Oscillospiraceae bacterium
ACAGCCGCCTCGGTGGAGGCGGCTGTGACATTTGGGCAAATAAAGTCGAGAAAATCCTTTTGGGATGTTTTATGATTTGGGCGTGAGGTGGTGAAAAAGATGGATGAACGCATTGACGCAGTGCAAAGGATGCAGGATTATATTGAAAACAATCTGGACAAGGATATTTCCATGGCGGATCTTTCCAAAGCCGCCGGGTATTCTCCCTGGTATTCTTACCGGTTGTTTCAGAATTTGCTTTATATGACACCAGCCGTCTATATCCGGCGGCTGCGACTGTCTAAATCTGCGCTTCGGTTGCGGGATGAGAAGGTAAAGATCATTGATGTGGCTTACGATTCCGGTTTTGAAAGTGTGGACGGTTATCAGCGGGCATTTTATAAAGAGTTTGGCTGCAATCCCTATGAGTACTCAGTAAGTCCCATGCCCATCTATCTATTCAAACCTTACGGCGTAAAATATTCGAAACGAAAGGACAGTAAGGAAATGAACGAAGTAAAAAGCGTGTTTGTTCAGATTGTGGAAAAGCCGGCAAGAAAAGTGATCATCAAACGGGGAAAAACCGCAAAGGAATATTTTAAGTATTGCGAAGAGGTGGGCTGCGATATATGGGGACTTCTGTGCAGCATGAAGTCCATCAGCGGTGAGCCGGTATGCCTGTGGCTCCCGGAACATCTGATTCCGGAAGGCACCAGCGAGTATGTCCAGGGCGTGGAAGTGCCCTTGGATTTTGACGGCCAGAGCCCGGAAGGCTTCGATATTATCGAGCTTCCAAAATGCAAATATATGATGTTCCAAGGCGAACCTTTTGCAGAGGAGGATTTTGAAGAAGCCATCCTGCAAGTGTGGGAAGCGATCAAAAAGTATAATCCGGAAACTGTCGGCTACTGCTGGGATGATAAGAATCCTCGTATTCAGCTGGAACCCAGAGGAGAAAGAGGCTATATCGAAATGAGAGCCGTGCGTGAGGAACTGAAATGAAGAAAGGATATTCAAAAGCGGCGCTGTTTCTTGCCAGTCAAGCGGTTACTTTGCTGGGATCTTCTATCGTACAGTTTGCTATTATCTGGTATGTTACTCTGGAAACCTCATCCGGCGGATGGGTTGCCATGATTTCCGCAGCAGCTTACATCCCTCAGTTTTTGATTTCCTTCTTTGCGGGCGTATGGGCGGACCGCTATCCCCGGAAGCGCTTGATCATTGCCGCAGATGGGGCGATTGCAATGGCAACCCTGGCGCTGGTGCTTCTGCTTCCACAAATCTCCCAAAACGAAACGGTCTATGTTGCTCTGGTGGTGATTTCTGTCATCCGCTCTCTCGGCACAGGCATCCATACACCGGCAGTAAACGCAACGGTGCCGCAGCTTGTTGCAGAAGAGTACTTGATGAAGTTTAATGGTATCAATGCAACTGTTCAATCGGTGGTGCAGTTCGCTGCACCGGCTATTGCAGGCAGTATTCTCACATGGGGCAGCTTCCGTGGCGCGCTGATGCTGGATGTCGTAACTGCTATGGTAGGTATTGGTCTGCTGGGTGCGATTGCTATTCCTTTTGAAAAACAGACAGACACCGCACCGGTTTTTGCCGAAATGCAGGAGGGCATTCGCTATGCTGCCAAGGAGCGGTTTCTCGGAAAGCTGATTATGCTCTTTGGCCTGTTTATTTTTCTGTGCGTTCCCGCAGGATTTCTCGCAACTTTGTTTGTCAGCCGTTACTATGGGGATACCTATTTCCATATGACGCTGGTAGAAGTCATCGGCTTTTTGGGCATGATGGCGGGCGGCTTGCTGATCAGCACTTGGGGAGGATTCAAGCGCCATACCAAGACGCTGCTTACTGGAATGGCGGCCTTTGGGGCACTGGCAATTGCGATGGGCTTGGTAGAGAACTTTTATGTGTATCTGGCGCTGATGGCCGTTTACGGCATTGCGCTGACCATGGTGCAGACAGCATCTACCAC
>JAFZDL010000071.1 GCA_017561205.1 Oscillospiraceae bacterium
CCAAGCTTTACGCCACATTCAATACAATACATACCGTTCACCTCTCGTTCTGATTGCTCTCTACCACAGTAGGCAGACCCATTTCCTGCAGGACTGCGTGGAAATGCCGTTCCAATTCCGCGTCCTGAATATTACGGATAAAGTTTATGTAGATCGTATCCCCGTAAGATAGCATCCCACAATTGTACGGAGCCGCTGCCTGCACACCCAGAATAAAATCAAAGCGTCTAACATACTGCGCCATAGCTTCCGGGATCTTTACTTGACCTAAGTTAGACAAAGTAAGGCAGGACTTCTTTTCTCCCACACTGTCAAAGATCGCCTTCATAACAGCGTTCTTCAGGGGCAGCGGAATGAGCCGCACCAAGGGATTTCGCTCGTCGTTTACATTGGTTGCGATGACACAGCTCATGTGCTTTTCCGTAAACTCCGTACCCATTTTGTGCTGAATAATTTTACAAATCTCATCAAAGGAATATGCTCCAAGACGGGGATCCAGTTCCGGTATGGTATACATAGCAAAGTTTCGCAGCGTGTTACTGGGAAACAAATTTCGCAAATTGACCGGGATCAGCAGTTTGATCCGCTTTTGCCGCTTGGTGTTTGGATTCTTCTCGTTTTGAAGATTCAGCAACGCCTTCATCATTACCGCACTCATAAATACGGTCAATGTAGCGTTATGTTTGTGCGCCAGTTCCAGCGCAGGCTTTACCGGGATTTGAAAACAGGTAAGGTTCAGAAAGCCATCCTTTTGAGGCTCACCGGACATATGCCACGCATTGGTATCCTTTCGGCTGGCAGGTACATTGCCTGCATATTTAAGGAAGCTATCCTCCAGTTCCTCTTCTTTGGGGAGTTCCCGCCTGTCCAAAACGCCGTTCTCAAAAGGTATCGAAACTCGGTACTTTTGCTCCAGATATTCCGCCGTCAAGCTTTTCAGGAAGACAAGCGCGCCGTTTCCGTCCGTTAAGGAATGGAAATATTCCACAGCGATCCGGTTCTTGTAAGCGATCACACGAAAGGCGCATTTGCGCATTTCCTCCCGATCCATAAATACCAGCGGATAGCTATGTTCTTCCGAGATTTGGGGGGCAGATTCTACCTGCTGCAGATAATACCAAAACGCACCCTTCCGCAGTCTGGCTGCAATGGAAGGAAACCGCTTCACCGTTACATCCAACGCATTTTGAAGAACTCGGACATCAATATTTTCTGTCAGGGTGACAGACTGGCGAAACAGATTGCTCCAATTCTTTCTACGAGCTGCCGGATAGATTTTTGCGGCATTGTCCAGTTTGACCCACCGCAAAGGTTGTTTCTTCTCCATACTGTTAACACTTTTCAAAGCCGACCAGCAGGCCGCCCTTCTCTGCGTAGAAGCTACACAGGCCCAAATTGATGCCAATTTTTACGGCCACACCAGGCAGATCTTTCTCAATCATGTTTTTCAGAGTATTGGCCGCAGACTCATTTAAGCAGTGTGCCAGAATGACTTTGCCAGTTTTCAAACCGCTTTCCTTCAAGTGCCTTAGCATCGCACTCAGGGATTTTGCTTCGCCCCGACACTTATCCGTAGGCTCCAGAGTGCCCACATCGCTTGCCTTGCCCACAATGCGGATACCCAAAACACCGGCGATTTTAGCAACGGCAGGAGAAACACGACCGTTAGCGGCAAAGTTATTCAGGGATTCCAGCATAAAGAGCAATCCGGTCTTCTTTTGGTATTCCGGTATGTAGGTGCAGATCTCTTCGTATGACTTTCCTTCGCTGATCATTTCTTCCAATTTCTCTACGATCAGAGTCAACTCCGGACCTGCGGAAAGAGAGTCAATCACAAAGACCCGTCTTCCGGGATGCTCCGCTTCGTACATCTCCTTAGCGATGCAAGCAGTATTGTAGCTACCAGACAAGCCGCTGGTGATAGCAACGCAAAAAACATCCTCTGCATCGCCAAAGGTCATCAGCCAATCCTGAGGATTGGGGCAGGAGCTTTGCGATCTGCCCTTGTAAGTCTTGAAATACCTGATCATTTCATCCAAATCCAGATTCCGATCGTCCACAAATTCCCGCTCAGCGGTAATGATCTTCAGTGGTGCCGCATCAAATGCAACAGTCTTTAGTTCCATCAAATTTGCGGAGGAATCCGCAACAATCTTTACAGTTCTCATAGGTATTATACCTGCCTTTCCATTTCTTACATAGGGTATCATTTCAGCGGGCAGTTTTCCACCTACTGCAGGGATTTGGACTCTCTCGTGGGTAGAAATGCCACTCTACCACCAGTTCATGCAATAAAATCTATGTAAAGTGAAAGACCGCACCCGAACGGATGCGGTCTAACAAACTAATCAATTACGGCTATTGAGGTAACAGAATTGTTGTACCCACTCGCAAACTCAGGCAAAGAACAGGCCGTTCAGGGTCATGGGATCGATGTACTGACCGCCTTTGTAAACACGCATATTGCCGGATGCGACCTCGTCAATCAGCATAACATTGCCATCAGCATCGTAGCCGAATTCAAACTTGATGTCGTACAACTCCAGGCTCTTTGCAGCCAAATCGTCAGCAACAATCTTGGTGATTGCCTGGGTCTGAGCCTTCAGGGAGTCATACTGCTCAGCAGTCATAACACCCAGATCTACCAGACCGTCCTTGGTAACCAGCGGATCGCCCAGAGCATCGTTCTTGAAGGTGGTCTCCACATAGTAAGGCAGATCCTGTCCTTCTGTGCAATACTGATTATAGCGACGGAAGAAGGAGCCAACTGCCTTGCGACGGCAGATGACCTCCAGCCCCTTACCAAAGACCTTGGCGGGCAGAACTTCCATGGTGGTGTTGTCCAGATTGGCACTAACATAGTGTGTTTTGATGCCTGCAGCATTGATCTTCTCAAAGTAGTAGATGGACATACGCAGGTTCACATCGCCAACGCCTTCGATGGTCAGACCAACGGAGTTTTCGCCGGGATCGAACACGCCGTCTTTGCCGGTACAGTCGTCCTTGAACAGCAACAGGCAGTTGCCGTTGGGAAGAGCATAAACATTCTTAGTCTTACCGGTATACAGCAGCTTGAGATTTTCCATGATAAAATTACCTCTTTCTGAAAAGTTACTCGAATTCGTTGCAGATATCTTTGACTTAAACAAATTCGTTTAGTGAATATGATACCTGCTATTCTGATTATTTTGACTATCCATATTATCATAGCTATACGATGGATGCTTATCAAAATCTTATCAGCGGTGATAAATGATTGGGAGCAGATCGAGGTAATTGTTCCGGGTGGTTGTTACCTTGATATAAACATTATACGCAAAATGGACCTAAAAATCAAGATACTGTCACTCTCTTTATTTTAGCACCAAGGCTGTAATTCCCTGTACTTTGCCGTCAAATACGTTATCTGTAAGCAGGTTCCGCTTTCCGGAAAGCGCCGGTAAGGAAATTGTATCTTCCTTGGCGTGGAACAGAATGGTCACTTCATCGTCTTCCAGACACCGGGTTACGCAGATGAGACCATCTTTGTCCCGAGCCTCCTCCGCTACCGTTTTGCCCCGGGTAATGGCAGGGATCTCCTTACGCACCCGCAGCAGCCGTTTGTACCAGGAAAGCATATCCTTGTCCTGTCGACTTTCGTCCCACAGCATACCCCGGCGGCAGTCTGGATCTTTGGCACCAGTCATAGCCACCTCGTCACCGTAGTAGATCATAGGCATACCTGGTGTCAGAAGTTGCAGCGCGGCACATAGCTTCTGCCTATCCTTATTTTCGCCACACAGATGGAGGATTCTTGCGGTATCGTGGCTGCCGATGAGGTTCCACATAAGATGATGAGCGGCGTTGTGGGTATTACCCCGCTGAAAGCCCATGACACCCAGAAAACCGGAGGCGGTCAGTGTCCCTTCAGCGGCGTAGTCAAGCACTGCCCGATAGAAGGGGTAGTTCATGACGCTGTCCCACTGGTCGCCCTGCAAAAAGTCCGGAGCGTGGTGCCACACCTCCCCCACAATCAGCGCCTGGGGAAATTCCGTCTTAATTTGTGTGCGGAAATACTGCCAAAAACCGTGGGAAACCTCGTCCGCCACATCCAGCCTCCACCCGTCTACTTTCGCTGTTCGCAGCCAGTAAAGCGCTACCTCTGTGAAGTAGTCCGCCGCGGCAGCGCAACGCAGATGCACCTTGGGCATGTCCCAGAAATAGCTGAAGCACTTGTAGTTGTGGCGCATGGGAATCGTACAAACCGGGAATTCATTAATGTAATACCAGTCTTTATACCGGGAGTTTTCTCCCTTTTCTACCACATCCCTGAAGGCGAAAAATTCCGGAGAGGTGTGATTGAACACACCGTCCAGGATCACCCGCAGCCCCAAAGCGTGCGCCTTGTCCACCAGCGCCACCAAATCATCGGTAGTGCCGAAGGTGGGGTCGATGGTGTAGTAATCGATGGTATCGTACTTATGACAGGAGTTGGAATAGAAGATGGGAGTTAGGTAGATCACATCCACTCCTAAGTCCGCGATGTAGGGAAGCTGCTGAATGATACCTTTCAGACTGCCCCCCAGAGCCGCATTGGCGGTGATGGGGGCCTGATACCAGATTTTGTCCTCCACTTCTTCGTGGCTGGCGAACCGGGAGGGGAATATCTGGTAGATAACCTTGTCGGATGCCCAGTCTGGAGCGAGGAAGCGTTCTTCTTCCCGGAGGGTCTGGGGGCAG
>JAFZDL010000072.1 GCA_017561205.1 Oscillospiraceae bacterium
AGCAGCCATTCATTTAAAGAGTGCGTAACAGCTCACTAGTCAAGAGGTTTTGCGTGGAAAATGTAACGGGGCTCAAGTGTTAAACCGAAGACATGGGATTCTAGTTTACTAGGATCGGTAGAGGAGCGTTGATATCGCGGTGAAGTCGCTGTGTAAACAGCGGTGGAGCGTTATCAAGTGAGAATGCTGGAATCAGTAACCTTAAGACAGGTGAGAATCCTGTCGGTCGTAAGAGCAAGGTTTCCAGGGCCACCGTAATGGTCCCTGGGTTAGTCGGTCCTAAGCCGAGGCGTATTAGCGTAGGCGATGGACAACAGGTTAATATTCCTGTACAGGTAGTAGTTGTTAACAGTCCATGCTATGTGACTGGAGCGGTTTCATGGTGATAACCGTCCAAGTTTTGCTGGAAAGCAAGACGAGTGAAAGATGCCCCTCGGGGTGTCGATTCTGGGTAAAGTGGTGACTAGAAAAGCTGGTTAACTTATGCTGCTATCCTACCGTACCGCAAACCAACACCGGTGCTCGGGTCGAGTAGACCAAGACCTACGAGAGAACCTTCGCTAAGGAACTCGGCAAAAAAGCGTCCGTAACTTCGGAATAAGGACTGCCCCATCATTAAGATGAGGATTTGCTAGAAGTTTTGCCTCGGCGGAAGTGAGGTTAAAATTACTTTTAATCATCAAACTTTTCACCGAGACACTTAAATCTCTAGCAGGCTAATCGTCATTTTGATGATGGGGCCGCAGCTAAAGAGCCCACGGAACTGTTTACCAAAAACACAGGTCTCTGCTAACGCGAAAGCGGATGTATAGGGGCTGACTCCTGCCCAGTGTCGGAAGGTTAAGGGGAGAACTTCACGGTTCGAACTGAAGCCCCGATGAACGGCGGCGATAACTATGATCGTCATAAGGTAGCGAAATTCCTTGTCTGGTAAGTTCAGACCCGCACGAATGGAGTAATCATGTGGGCACTGTCTCGGCGAAGGCCTCGGTGAACGTGCATTGGCGGTAAAGATGCCGTCTGATCATGCCAGGACGAGAAGACCCCATGGAGCTTTACTACAACTTTGCATTGATTGTTGGAATATTTTGTGTAGAATAGGTGGAAGACTTTGAAGCAGATACGCCAGTATTTGTGGAGTCGAAATGTGAAATACCACCCTGAGTGTTTTGTGCGTCTCACGTTTGACCTGATCGGCCAAACGGACCGTGCATGGCGGGTAGTTTAACTGGGGCGGTTGCCTCCTAAAGAGTAGCGGAGGCGTTCAAAGGTTGGCTAACTACGGATGGAAATCGTAGTGGTAGTGTATGCGCAAAAGCCAGCTTGACTGTGAGGGCTACAACCCAATCAGACACGAAAGTGGGAGCAAATGACCCGCTGTATTAATCGCAAGATTTATTTATGTGGGAAAGACAGCGCACACGGATAAAAGTTACCCTGGGGATAACAGGCTGATCGCGTCCAATAGTTCACATAGACGACGCGGTTTGGCACCTCGATGTCGGCTCATCACATCCTGGAGGGGGAGCACCTTCCAAGGGTCCGGCTGTTCGCCGGTTAAAGTG
>JAFZDL010000073.1 GCA_017561205.1 Oscillospiraceae bacterium
GAGCCGTTTCGGCTGCGCACGGAAAGCCAGGCCACAAGGGCCGCAAAAACATTGCCCAGATGCATCCGCCCGGAGGGGGTGGGGGCAAAACGTCCGATCACATGTTCCATAGCATCACCCCAGCAGATGCAGGGCCCAGAATCCCAGTACGGCGATCAGCGCCACGATTTCCAGGAAAATGAGGAAACCCAGACCGGTTTTACGCTTCTTCCGGGGCTCCGGCACGGGGGCGGGAGCAGGCGCGGGATGGGGCGCAGGGCGGACCGCGGCGGGTCGGCCGTAGTTGTTGGCATAGTTGCGGACAGGAGGCTCGTCATTCCGGGGACCATATTCGGCCTTGATCTCGTTGAAGAGGGTCTCGAAATCGTCATCGAGCATGGGATCCTTGCGGGATTCCTCCGCCGCCAGCATCCGACCCTCCAGAGCCTTCAATTCTTTTTTGGGATCTTCAAACATAGTACTATACCTCCTCAGCCTACATTGTAATCCAAAAGGTTGGAAAAGTAAAGTCAAAACCGACATTTTCCCAACATGAACTCCGTTGACATTTTGGGTACGCCATGCTAAAATACAAAACGAATATGCGGGCGTGGTGGAATTGGTAGACTCATTGGATTTAGGTGCTGTCACCTTGGTGTGGTTTTTCAATTTCGCTTGATTTCCTGCCTATGATCTTATAAAATAAATAACAGCCGAAGGTAACCTCTGGCTGTTCATATGCGGGCGTGGTGGAATTGGTAGACTCAGGGGATTTAGGTTCCCCCACCTCGGTGTGCAGGTTCGAGTCCTGTCGCCCGCACCAAAATTCCTCCATGGTACATAAAGTGCCATGGAGGAATTTTTAATATCTCGTTTGTTACTCCTGATTTTGCTCCCAAAAAGGAACGCATTTATCTGAGAAGAACCCTTCTATTTTTTTAGGTGAAACAGCTTGGCACAAAGCCATACCAGCACTGGTATATATAACATTGCCGACAGAAAATTCCCCGTTATTGTTGCTGATAGTATATTCCTCGTCATGGTAATGAACAACAATAGGGGTCTTACCGGGTTTCTGAGAGAAGGAGGATTCGGTTAGGCCTAAATATGTTTCCATAAGGCCAACGGATTGCAATTCTATAAGGTAACCATAGTTTATTCCAATGTTTTTGTAATAATCGTCTATTGTCTCACCAATTATAATAGGTGTCCACACTTTCTCTCCTTCAGCCTCGTACCAAACGGATACTGCTGCCACATTCATGAAAGATTCGGCCATATCGCTATCCATCTGTTCCATGATGTGCAGTAATGCCTTGGGAATACTATTGGGATTGTTACACTCCTCTGCGAGAATGTTACCCCATAGAATTTGGAATTGCTCGTTGGAAACTAACCGAGCCTTGTCCATAAACTGAGCGAGCCAATCATCATCGACCTGCTCTGGCTTTGCGGTAGGAAGCATATTCTGACCTGCGATGGTTGTAATTTTACATTGATTGCGATATTCTTTAATTGTCTTGCGTGCATTGCTGATCAGTGCGGCTTTAGTTACCGGGTCAAAGTTACTATTTTGAATATCTTGAATGTATGTATCAACAGCAGTACGCATAGGAGTATTGTGCGTAGCAACCCATCCTATTCCTTCCGATAATTTGTCAATGAGATTATTCATTACATCAGAGAATCCATCAAAAGAGATTAAACTTTCCATTTACTATCCTCCACGTACACTTGAACTCTATATGACAAATTATAGCAAATGCTGTAATAAAATACAAATGTTATTTGGGGATAGATAAATAAAGACAAACTACCCTTGAATCGTATTCTTGCGGTCAGCTACAAACGCCACAGATGCTGTCGTTATTTCGCTGTCTGAATGCGGAGCATGAGCAGTTCGTCGATATCCTCCTCATGCTGGCGGATTTCTTCGTGGAGCCGGGCGATTTCCTGATTCAGTGTGGGTTGGCGGAGGGCGTACTGCTTGTACAGCTGTTGCAGGTTGGTCAGCTCTGCTTGCCAGCTTTCCCGGAGGGCTTGGGCGTGGTGCACCACCTGGGTGTCCAGGCACTCCTCACGGATGCGGTGGGATGAACAGAATTCTTTGCCGTGGCTGTGGTAGCCCTTGCACACGTACTCCACCCGGCGGTGGCCGTTCCAGTACCGGATCATCGGCACAAAGGACTGACCGCAGTTGCCGCAGGTGAGCAGACCGGAATATCGGTGTGCCGCCCGGTTTTGAACAGCGGGTCTGGCGTTCTGCTTCAGCAAAGACTGTGTTTTTAGCCACTCTTCTTTTGTGATAATTGCCGGGTAGAAATCCTCATGCCGCTGCCATTGCTCCAGAGGAACAGGCTTCACCTTGCCGTTGCGGGTTTCCGTCCGGTGGTTGATCAGCACCCCGGTGTACCCCTCCTCCGTCAGCACATTTTTTACGCTGACATAAGTCCACACATACTGCCCGGACTGGTCTTTTCGGGTGGCATAGAATTCCTCACCGTACCGCTCCGCCCGGAGTTGTGCCGGTGTCTTTCGCCCCAGGCGGTTCAGCCTGCGGGCGATTTCTTTTTGTCCGATCCCTTGCAGATAGTAGTCGTAAATCAGCCGCACCGTTTCGGCGGCTTCCGGGTGCTGGTGGATGCAGTTGGTGTTCCTGTCTTTCCAGTAGCCGAAGGGCGGTGTAATCACCAGCCCTTCCTTCTGCTTCTGCCGGTATCCGTGGCGGATTTTGTTGCCAATATCCTTGGCATAGTAGTCATTCATCAGCCCACGGACGCCAATCATCAGGTCATCCTCGTCCGACAAGGTGTTCAGATTCTCCGTCACAGACAGCACCGCCACGCCTTGTTGCCGCAGGTAGTCGATGAACAGTGCGGTCTGGGTTTTATGTCTGCCAAGCCGGGAAAGGTCTTTGACGATGATGGCGTCAATCCGCCCCTGTTCCACGGCATCAGTGCATTGGTTCAATCCCTGGCGGTCGAACCGCATGCCGCTGACATTGTCATCAAAGGACTCTCCGATGATCCGGAATCCCTGTCGGCGGGCATAATTTCTGCCAATCTCCATCTGGTTGGTCAGGGAGTCCATTTCGCTGTCATCGTCCCCCGAAAGTCTGCCATAGATCCATGCTCTCATGCCTTACACCCCAATCAGTTCTTCGATTTCCCTGCCGGTCAGCACACCGTTTTCGTAGGAATCCGTGTGACTTTGGAAGGGAGCTTTGATGTGAATATCCAGGGAAAGTCCGCCGTCCTGTTCGTGTACATAGATCTTCTCCACCAGCAGACGCAGGTGGGCTTCCGTCAGGCTTCCATCCGCTATAATTTCGTCAATGAGGCCGATATCCTTCCGTAGCTTCGCCTGCCGGGAGCGGATCACCTGACCGATATTTTCCAGCTCTGCGATCCGCTTTTTCGCCTGAAGGATCTGCTCCTCCCGCTTGGCGATCATGCGGTCAAACCGTTCTGCGTTGGCTTTATCCCGAATCCGTTCCATCAAAATCGTCTCCACTTCTTCCTCCAATAATTCGATGCGTTCTTTCTGTTTCCTGATCTGAGCCACGGTACTGTCTGCCTTGGGAATCCAGCTTTCAATGGCGGTTTCCAGCTGCCCCCACAGTGCCTGATACTGCTCTTTGGTGTTCAGCAACTCCTGGGTAATGACCTCATCCAGAAATTCCTCCCGGATGGCATGGGCGGAGCAATGCTCCTTGCCGTAGCGGTGGTAGGTACTGCAAATGTATTCTACCCGGTCGCCGGATTTCAGCTTGATCCGCTTGCCGATGAAGGATCTGCCACAGTCACCGCAGAGGAGCAAACCGCTGTAACGGTGGATCCGCTGGTCGGGAGCCGCTCGGACATTCTGCTCCTTTCGCTGTTGGATCAGGAATTGTACCTCCTCCCACAGCTCCTTGGGAATGATAGCTGGGAGAAAGTTCTCGTGGCGGAACTGCTCCTCCGGGGCGGTATAACGGAAGGTTTTGTTGATCTTATTCCGTTCGCTTTTGTGGCAGATCAGGGTTCCGGTGTAGGCTTCCTCCTGGAGGATCCGTCCTACCATTGTGGCTTCCCAGAGGTACTTTTTGAGGATTCGCTCCTGCTCTCTGGGGAGCCGTTTGCCCAGTAGTTCCCGCTGCATTTTCGCCGGTGTTTTGCGGTGTTGTTCGTTGAGCATTTTGGCGATGGCTTTGAAGCCCATACCGCTGCGATAGTTGGAATAGATCAGGCGAATGGTTTCCGCCGCTTCGGGAACAATGCTGACCCGGTTGGTATTTTTGTCCTTGAAGTAGCCGAAGGGCGGTGTGATGACGATGCCGTTTTTCTGCTTCTGGCGGTAGCCGGTTCGAACACGGCGGCTGCCGTCACGGGCATAAAAGTCGTTCACCAGCCCCTTGAAGCCGATGATCAGATCGTCGTTTTCGTTGAAGGTATCGATCCCCTCCGTGGCGGAAAGGACCCGTACCTGATTCTCCCGGAGGTAGTCAATGAACAGGGCTGTCTGGGTGCGATGCCGTCCCAATCGGGACAGGTCTTTGACCACGATGGCATCGATCAATCCCGCATCCACTACCTCATATATTTTGGCAATGCCCTCCCGTTCGAAGTGCATACCGCTGACGTTGTCATCGAAGGATTCTCCCACGATTTCGTGGCCGTTGCTGATGGCATAACCCTCGATGATACTGCGCTGATTACGCAGAGAATTGAGTTCATCATCCTCGTCACGGGAAAGGCGGTAGTAGAGCCATACTCTCATTTTTCTGGTTACCTTTCTGCTATGGTGTGGGGCCGTTTGGGCAGCACACACCATAGCACAGAGTGCGGTCAATAGCTACGAAAATCCTCTAAGCCGCCCCAGATTCTACCTTACCAACAAAAGTTTCCTCAGCCAGTTTGGCAGGATCATCCACGGTCAGATAGTCCCGAACGAGGGATTTCAGGAAGAAAAGAAAATCGTCCTCATTTCCCTGATATGTAAATGTGACGCTTTGGACTGCTACCTTTTTGACATTCTGATCCCCTTTCGTAGAATTTCGAGTTGGTTTTTGGGACAGTGGAATTGTCCCTGAATGTTATGAGAGAAATTGTCGTGACGCCGGTGCTGACGCCCGGAAAAGCCCCTGTTTCCCTAGGGAAAGGCGGCTCTGCGGCACCTAGCCCAGCACCTGAGCCGTTTTTACGCCACCTGGCGAATATTCTCCCAATGATTTGGAAGATGGGGCAGCTCTGGGACAAACTCCCGTAAATCCGGTGGGCGTTGCCCGCCAATGTGGACTTAGCCTGGCGGCTTGACGCCGGGCGTTTCTCCTGCTTGATTTTCGACCCTGCAACCTTGGCAGGCCAAAAGTTCGGAAAGCCTGAAAACAGAAAAAATAATCTCTCCCTTACTTGAAGAACATTATCAGGACGGTCGTCACCAGCTGGGACTATCCCTGAATTGCGGGGCTACGGGGCGAAGTGTCGGCGTTTCCTCTGGCAGTGGGGTACTTTCCCTACCCGGTTCAGAAAGGCTCCCAAACCGCCCACAGCGTTGCCACGGTGGGGCGACAGGTGGGAACGGGCCGTGGGCAGGAAAAGAAGAATGCAACAATGCAAGGATGCTGTGGGAACCACTGCAATGTTGCAATCTTCATTTTGGAAGCTGCCAGCACCAGCTCTTACCGTTCTTCCTGGTGACAATGCCGGGGATGTTCTTCTTGGCTTCGTTCACCGTCCGCCGAGAAATTCCCTTCTGGAGTGCCGCCCGGAATATTTCTTCGGACATAACTTCTGTACCGCAGGACAGGATCCCTCGGATCAGATCCTCAGCTGCTGCGGTCTTGGTTTCACCAGCAAACCCACACAGCAGTTCCTCAGACGAGATACCATCGTAACCATCCAGCCAGCGAAAGCCTTCCTCATCACCCAGAGCGAAGGCCAGTGACCTACCCTCAGGAGCGAGGGAAGACTTATCGTGGACGATCACCCGGACAGTGGGATCATTCTTCAGACGACCAACCAGCAGAACACTTCTGGCAGCAGCCCGGAAGTCAATGGACCCCAGGCCACGGTAGGCACTGCTGGAACTGCTGGCTTTGTTCAGGTGACCGATCAGCACAATGGCACAACCGGTTCGCTCTGCCACAGCAGAAATACTTTTCAGCACACTGCGAATCTCGTTTGCCCGGTTGATGTCCACATGACTGCCCAGATAACCCTGGATGGGATCCAGGATCAGCAGACGGGCGTTGTTCTCCACGATGGCTTTCTCAATCCGCTCATCCAGAAGGGACAGCGGATTCTTCTCCTCCAGGATACTCAGTATCCGGTTCAGATCTGCACCGGCCTCCATGAGCCGGGGCTTGATGGTGTCACCCATACCATCCTCCGCACTTTGGTAGATCACGGAGAATGGTTTGAGCGGTGCCATCCCCGGCAGCGGATGCCCGGTAGAACAGGCTGCCGCCAACCGCAGTGCCAGCGTGGTCTTGCCCTCTCCGGGATCACCCTGGATGATGGTGAGCTTGCCAAAGGGGATGTACGGCTCCCAAAGCCACTGCACCTGTTGCAGGGCGACATCTGCATAAGTAATTGTTTCAACTCGTTCTTCCAGTGTTTCATACTCCTTTCGAATTTTTACAGCAGAACAGAAAATATCTGCCTTCGAAAAACATACTGTTCCAAATTGCGATCCTCCTATATGTGAAAAATGCGGAACCTCCCGTGAGATTCCGCATTTTCATTCGCTCTATTTATCTTTCGCTTGGTTTCTCATTTGTTGTGGGTTAGAATAATGCCATTTTAGCAAAGCCCAATCTGGTTTTCTCAGGACTTCCTGTCGAAGGTCTATAAACAATCTATGAATAATTTGTGCAGACCAGCCACTTGCAACATCCAGATGTCAGAGGTAACATACCTCAAACTATTTGGAGGTAGTGCCATGAACCCTTACATCGAAAAACTCAAATCCACCCTCGCTGAATCCCCGCCCAACCTCGGCCCCGGCGACACTATTCTTTCTCTGCTGTATGAAGCCTATACCGACCTGAACAACCTGGACAACACGCACATCAAGGCAGGATTCCACGCCCTGTATCAGGCCATGAACGGCAAAGACCTCAACGAAATGGACCAGATCCTCGATTCCGTGTGTGCCTTGTGCCGGGAACATCAGAGGGCAGGATTCGTGGAGGGGGTCAAGGTGGGGATACAGTTGAGAGACGAAATAACCTAATTCGAACACGCCTGATTTGTGCAAATCAGGCGTGTTCTTCTGGACTTTACTCTAGGATAGTAGTGTGATAAGATAGAAAATAAAGAGTGTTAGAAGGGGATATTTTATGGCAGAAGAGAACATTAATAAACAAAAAGAAAATTCTAGCGAAGCTGAAGATAAAACGTTAAAATTGAAGTGGTATATTCCGAGATTTTTGCCTTTTACGCCAGAAAATAGGAATATACCCGTACATGCACAAGAATTGCTGGATCCCAATAATTTTCGTACGCCTGAGCTTACGGCCAATTATTGGAGTGTCCCAGAAATATTGACGGAAATGCGTTGGGTTTTACAGCGAGCAGGCAAAATAGATGTTGAACAGGATGAAGAATACTTCCGAGAATACGGCGGTATGAATAGGGCGTATACACACCTTTTAGTGTATTTTAGATATATAGTTACAATGCTTGGAATCCAATCGGCCCAATACTGGAAGGTACGAGAAGTTCTGGAGCGGATATATCAAGACAAAAAAGCATATGTCGATTATTGGATCAAGTACAGGCACAAATTAGGTTGCGATATATCAAAAAGTAGTGAAAACATGGGGATCATTATTGACTTCCTATCTTTACCTGAATTAGTGGGGAACCAGTTGTTTGAAGAAGCAAAAAGACATGCAGAATTTTTGAGTCCTATAGTTTACGGTGGTTGGAAGAAAGCTGAATTTGCTCCCCAATATGTAGAATTTTGTAACACAGTACGTATCTTCTTTAAAGAGTACCTAAATCAAACTGAAGAACGTTTGGCAGGAAGAACGTTGTACACGGTTGCCAGATGGATTAAGCGAGGACTGAGTGTATTCAATAAAAGTGCGGATTTTCCCAAAGCGGATAAATGGAATGCACAATATGTAAAATCAATTTGGGGCGGCTTAGAGCAAATTGCAGACTGCTTGTCTGATCTGTTCAATAATTGTAGTCAAGAGGATGATAATGGGTTTTGTCCTAAGTGTCTGAGTTATGGTGACGACTATTTCAGTTCTGCAAATAATATGATGAAAATTCTAAACGAGATGATGCAAAAAAATACTCCTAAAAATGTTGATCTGCAAAAATTAAAAGGTTCGCGGTATTTGAAAGACTGTTTTAAGCAGAGCAAGAAAAAATGTGTTGCATTACTCGAATATATGGAACATGATCGAGAAAAGTATGTGATAGCTTTTAGTGGTTATTTTGATGTTCGAGCTGGACAAAAGAAGGTGTGTGATATATCTGAAGGTTCGGAGCCCCTTGGTATGTTCAAAATAATCATGAAGGAGCTAAAATGTGAGTTGGTAGAGTTAACAGATCAATTGGCTGGATATGTTTATCGGCTAGCTGACGGCCGTAAAATATCTCTTTTAGACGAACTTGAGCGCGGGGATAAAAGTAATAAGAATCTCTACTCCTGCTGCGAACGTAAAATATTAGGGTATTTAGATAAGAAAAAGAAATGTCCGTCTTCTATGAAATTCTACATTAAGAAGAAACCGTGTGATGAATGTCGTCCTGTAATGAATATTTGGTGGAATGATCATAAAGGTGTCACCCAAATAGAAGTAGACTATATCGGTATCGAAACAGATTGTTGGCAACCCTCACCAAGGTGACATTACCCTTAGGTTCCAACGCGAGAGCGTGCAGGTTCGAGTCCTGTCGCCCGCACCAAATAAAACCGCACCCCGTTTGGGGTGCTCTTTTATTTTTGTATAGTTGTATAGGAAGAGGGACTCGAACCCACTCAAATGCGACAGCCCAGTGGGCTGTCGCTGGCCGCCGGGCTCGACGGCGGCCACACCATAATGTTCTTCCCCCAAAGGGGAAGAACATGTAAATCGAGTCCTGTCGCCCGCACCAAATCAACGAGCACCCCATCTGGGGTGCTCTTTTTCAATAATTACGTATGTTATGTTTTTTAGCCGTACAGTGCATGTGCGATAGCATCACGATATACGTTCAAATCCGGCAGGTCTACGGCAGAGAATGCTTCTTGTACTTTATACACAGTAGTACAATATTCTTCGATAATTCCCAATGGTCTTATTTCTCCATCCTTAGTAGTATCGGGCAGGTAATCATAGGCCAAGAAATGAATTGCAGCGGGCTGTGTAGGAAATTGCGGAAGTTTGCTCTTTCCGCCAAGTCGTTCCAAAACTCGGTCATAAACCGGTTTAGGGCAAACGAAGTATAGACCACTGCGACACAATTCTTCACGTTGCAAGACTTGTCCCTTATAAATGATTTGAGGAATAATTCGCTTAGAAACATTCTCCCAGTTAAGACCAACACTATCCTTTTCGATGGCGTGGCGATCCATTAAGGCTTGCCGTGCATTTCGATAGGTGCCAGTAGTGTCAATTGTCTGAACTTCGATAGCGGTAAGTTCTACCAATGCTCCATTGCCGTCTAGTCGTGCAAGAATCCAGTCAACATAATAAGAGCCTTTGCCCTGACGCTTTGGAAGGGGCAACTCGCCACCCCAGCCGTGTCCAAAAACTGCCACAGCGCCATTTTCATCTTTTGCTTTTTCGACAGCTAATCTACCAGAGTATAAGTTGAGATCGGTACCGAATGCTTTCTTAGCAACAGTGGTGAGCATTTTGTAATTTTCTGCATAAAGTCGGTTTGGACAGCAAATAACGTCGGGAGAACCCGCTGAAACCTGTCTTATAGCACATACGCCAGATACGGTTTTGTCGCTTAACGATTTTGTACAGAAAGAGGAAAGAAACGGGCACTTCTGCGTAGATGTGTTTTTCTGTGCTGTTGCAGATGTATCATCTGCCCGATAACCAAAAAATTCGGAAATATAGCCCGACATAAATTATTCCTCCATTGCTAATATGGATTTCAGGGAAAGGCCTACTGCTTGTGCCAATAGTGGGGGCACGGCATTACCAACCTGTGCAAATTGTTCTGCCTGATTGCCAGTAAATACAAAGTGATCAGGGAAGGACTGAAGGCGTGCGGCTTCTCGAACGGTAAAAGAGCGATTTTGTTCGTAATGGAAGAACGCGCCCCAATGCGGATCACACTTTGTGAGAATTGTAGATGCCAAACCATCGGGGAGAACTCTACCATAACGCTTGGTATGGTCTGACTTTTTTGCTCGTTGCATGCCCTTTGGTAATAGATGCTCGGGTATGTCTGTCCAATTTCCGCCGGGCTTGATATACTCTAAGCGTTGCAAATTGATCGGAGATAGTCTAGGGGCTTCGTGGTTTAGAACGCCTATTGAACCTCTCCGGGCACGACGTTGATAGTCGCTGAATGCTTCACAACGATATTCTTTGATTCGTTCACCCTGTTCGCCACTGGATAATGGTGGTAAATCACCGATAGCTTCATAAACGGTGACAAAGTTTGCATTTGCTTCAGGAGAGGGTGATTGAATAATTGATTGACCATCAAATGTGCTGGTAAAATTTGCACGGATGGGAGCGTGATAAATAGGTTCGGGATATGCTCCTTTGGGAAGATCTTTTCCTCTAACGCCTAAAATAATAGTTCTCCATCGCATCTGTGGGACGCCGTAATAGGGAGCACCGAGAATGCGTACATCTGCGCCATACCCCAACTCTGCTAATGCGTCTAGGATGGCATGTAATGTAGCACCGTGTTCAAAAGATACTAATCCAGGGACATTTTCGATTAGAACTGCACGGGGAGCAAAGGCATCTACAAAACGAAGGTATTCTTTGAACAAATGGTTGCGTTCATCAAGAGTACTTCTAATAGGAGCATTTATGGAGAATCCTTGGCAAGGGGGACCGCCAGCAATCAAATCTAATTCTCCACGTTCAATATTTAATTCATCGCGGATTATATTTGCGTCAAGTGTACATATATCTGCGGTGCAGACCTGTGTATTTGGGTGATTTTTCTTGTATGTTTGTGCGTAAACAGGAACAATCTCAGATGCAAACAAACTGTGGAAACCAGCTTCGGAGAGCCCTTCTGATAGACCTCCTGCACCTGAAAATAGGTCGATCATTTTCAAATTTTCAATACTCATATCATATCCTCTGCCTAATAGGCTAAAACTTACATTATTTTATTATCTCAAATATATCATAGTAATTATACTGCATCGGTGAGTGAAATGCAATATTCATCACTATATCAAACATATGTTTTTGCGATTTTTGTTACTGAGGATAATCAAGGTTGTATAATTCGTATCACCCACCCCCTCTCTCCCGCATAGAATGTCTCACCGGGGGCATACCTCGGAATTTGATATTTGGAGGGAGATTATGGCGATCTTTTCCAATCAGGCGACCCTGACTTACAACGGAAACACCACCAACTCCAACATTGCCTACGGCGAGATCCTGGACGTTCTGGCGGCGACGAAGACCTCGGTGGAGGGCCACTACACC
>JAFZDL010000074.1 GCA_017561205.1 Oscillospiraceae bacterium
CCAAGCCAGCAGCGCTGCGGCGCCAATGTAGACGAGGGGAACGATCTGATACGAGGTGAACTGCGTCCCAAACAGAGAAACCAATCGAAGATCAAAAGTGTTCCACATGGTCAGAAAACAGGTAGGCAGATAATCCCATACCTGTCCCAATATGCGATACTCTGCCGGTATTTGAACGAGCATTCCGGCAAGGATCATAGCTGCAGTAATGGATATTGCGGCAATACTGCTGTGAAACAGTTCGGACAGAAACATAACAAATACGCTGATCAAAAACGCAGTTACCAGCATACAGCCGTATGCAATCAGGCAGGCTTGTCCTATGGTGATATTGCCTGCGTAGCCCGAGTAAAAAATCTGCATCGCGGCATCAAAGCCCGCTGAACCATATACACACAGACACAGTACCCAAGTCAGCGCCGTCATAAGCAACGCACCAACGCACCCCACGGTGATCCCGGAGAACAGCTTGACCCAATAGAGCCGCCTTTTTCCGTTTGCAGTACACAGCACAAGCTGATCTGTTCGGTGAGCGTGCTCGTCGGGAAAGCTGCTCGAAAGGGCGATGGCGGCATAGAGCAGCATCATGAAGCCTACGGTGAGAAAAATCTCTAAGATACATCGGTATGCTTCATGGAACTGATATATAATAGGGGTTGTAAGGGTCTCGGCTTTTCCCAGCCAGTATGCAGCCTCCTCTTCGGTCAAATGGTTATTAATAGCCGATTCTTCAAACCGATCCATCATGGCGGCATATAGTGCTGCTTCATCGGGAATCCACTGTACGATTGCTTGTTTGTCCATACCGGTCCATATTCGGATCAAATGAAAAATTTCGCTGTATGGACGGGCGTAGGTCTGGTATTCTTCAGTTAAAACATAATTGGTTTCTATCGGTAAATCCTTGTAGGCTGCAATGGTTTCCTCCAGCAGGGATTGGTCTATGGGCTTGCCGCTGAGTGCTTTGCGGTACGCTTGATCGATCAGATGCTGCTCGTAATTTGTGCTTATGGATACGCCATTTACGGAATAGGTTCCAAATAAAGGAAACAGGATGGAAAATGCAATGGCTGCCATGCAGACAAGAAGCGATACCCAAAGCAGCTTTTTCTGCATCAGTTTTTTCAGTTCGTAACCATACAGGGTAAACAGATTATTCATGGCTACCCTCCTCAAATTGCGCAAGATAGAAGCTCTCTAAATCGCCCATTTGTTCGTCCCATGTTCCGTTATAAATCAATGTTCCATCTTTCATCATGAGAACCTCATCCGCAATGTGCTCTATGTCGGAAACGATATGGGTGGAAAGAAGTACGATACTGTCTTTACCGAGTTGCCCAATAAGGTTTCGGAAACGCACTCGCTCTTTGGGATCCAGTCCGGCGGTGGGTTCGTCGAGAATCAGCAGCTTCGGGTTGTTCAGCAGTGCCTGCGCGATTCCCAGTCGCTGCTTCATACCGCCCGAAAATGTTTTAATCTTTTTGCGGCCCATGTCTTGCAGGCCGACCAATTCCAGAAGTTCATTTGCTCGCCGTTTCGCTGGCTGCTTGGACAGCCCCTTCAATGCCGCCATATACAGTAGAAAATCCATGGCAGTAAATTCCGG
>JAFZDL010000075.1 GCA_017561205.1 Oscillospiraceae bacterium
AAAGTATATCGGCTATCCCTATGTATGGGGCGGGTACAAGCCCAGCACATCCTTTGACTGTTCCGGCTATGTATCGTGGGTCTACAATCAATGCGGCTGGGACTTCGGGCGGCTGGGTGCCCAGGGACTGTATAACATCAGCACCCGTGTACGTAACCCCCAGCCCGGAGATTTAGTGTTCTTCACCGGGACATACGATACCCCCGGTGTTTCCCATGTGGGCATTTATGTGGGTGACGGCTGGATGCTCCATTGCGGAGATCCCATCGGATATGCCGACCTGTCGGCAAACTATTGGCAGTCTCATTTCTACGCCTACGGGCGATTATCTTAAAAGGAGGAAACAATGGCAGTAAGCAAAAGCGCAAAGATCGAGGCTGAGATTGAAAAGGTCAAGGCCAAAATTGCCGAACAGCAGGCAAAGCTGAAGGAACTGGAACAGCGCAAGATTGAAGCGGAAAACAGCGAGATCGTGGATATGGTGCGTGGCATGAGCGTATCCCTCACCGAGCTGCCCCTGCTGCTGGAAAAGCTGCGCTCCGGGGAAACCTTGGGACAAGTTGTCCCGAAGTCCGGCGCTGCGGAAATGGAGGATAACTGAACATGAGAAAATTTCGTATGCTAGCGGCGCTTGTATGTGTCGCTGTTTTTATGTGTGGCTTTACCATGACGGCCTATGCCAAGGCCGAGGATGCGCCCGAGGCCACGGAACGTACCGACCAATGGGAGAGCCTTGATCCCGAGGAAGAAACCACCGGGGCTACCGAGCCGGATGCCGGATTTACGGAGGATGGCAGCTTTGTCACCCGTGATCTTCTGTACGATGAACATACCAACAAGCAGTTTATCACCGTCCAGACCAGCGGCGGCAATACCTTTTTCATCATCATTGACTACGACAAGCCCGTGGACGAGGACGGCGAACAGTATCAGACATACTTTTTGAGCGTGGTGGATGAAGCTGATCTGCTGGCCGCTGCGGAAGCTGCGGGGATCGAGCTGCCCGCCTGTGAATGTACGGACAAGTGTATGGCCGGGGCCGTCAACACCGATTGCCCGGTATGTGCCACCAATATGACCGAATGTGCGGGTGTGGCTCCCGAGGTGGAGCCTACTGCTGATCCCGAGCCGGTGGACGATCCCGAGCCGGAGCAGCCCAAAGTGGAAAGCAACAACACCGGGACAATTATTCTGATCGTTGCCGTTGTGCTGATCGGCGGTGCTGGCGCATGGTATTTCAAAATCTACCGTCCAAAGAAACAGGCCGCCCATCCGGAGGAGGAATACGAGGAGCCGGATTACAGCGCCTATGCCGATGAGGACGATGCATGGGACGAGGAGGACAATGTATGAATTTCACCAACAGTCCCTATGAGCCTTTTATGAAGCAGCCCTCGCACTACCGAGGCCCCGTGGGGCCGGAGCTGGCTCCCAAAGGCACCCGCTGTCATGGCTGCCCCTACTGGAAAGGCATCGAGTGTATGACCTGTTACCGGGAACTGCTGAAAAAGCCCGGTGACAAGAAGTGACACTATGGCCGAGCGGGAGCTGACACGGGAAGAAAAGGCGGCGATCCGCAAGCTGGCGACATCCCTGTGCGCGAACTATGACCGGGAATATGGATGCCTGCCGTTGGATGGGCCGTGCTATATGATGGACAAGTGCTGGACGGGTGCGTATTGCCGATACTTCCGGGAGGCTGTTCTCCCCAATGATCCGGTGCTGGAGGCAACATTGACCAGCGACGGCGCTGCCCCGGACACAAAGGCTTGCCCGGTATGCGGCGGGGCCTTTCTCCCGGATGGCCGGACACGGTATTGTTCTGCGGCCTGCGCCCATGCCGCAAGGCTGAAAAAGCAGCGGGGCTATATGCGGAAATACCGGGGATAATGCGTTAGCATTTGCCCCGAAAAAAGCCGCCTGTATCAAGGCTTTGCCGGGCTGGAAAATATGTGGGTAATATGTTATCCCATCCGGCCCGGAAAGGCCCAAATACTGCTAACATTTTGGAAGGAGGTCACATTGGAAAAGAACGCTGGTTATGAGATCCGGGAGTCCGTTCTCTTTGACAATGGCCGGGGCTTTGCGCTGGGCGAAAATAGCCGAGCGCCCGCTCCTTTTGTCACATGGCAGTTTGCCGAGGAGAACGGACACCGGGATTATTTTTGGGGTCACTACCACACGGAGGAGGCAGCAGCCGTCAAGGACTTTGCGGCCCGGTCTGCGGATTATCAGCGGCGCTACGGTGTACAGGAGGTGAAGCGACCCATAGCGGAGCAGATGAAAGCTGCCAAGGAGCAGACCGAAAAGCCCGTGGATAAGGTGCGGGAAATGCCGCCTAAAGCTAAATCCCGGGAGCGTGAGGAACGGTGACAAAGAAGCGCCGCCGTCCTATCCACTTGCACGTTATGGTGTCCGAGGAAGAACAGGCGCTGATACAAGAGCGCATGGTGGAGGCCGGTATTCGGAATATGGGAGCCTATGTGCGAAAAATGGCCCTCAATGGATATGTGCTGCACGTTGATCTTTCGCCTGTCCGGGAGCTGGTATCCTTGCAGCGGCGGTGCGCCAATAACCTCAACCAAGTGGCGATCCATGCCAACACCTACGGCGTGTACCCCGAGGAGATAGCGGCGCTGCAAAAGGACTATGCGGCCCTGTGGGAGCCGCTGTCTGATCTTCTGGAAAAACTGTCGGAGGTGGTGGCAATGTAGCATTTTGGGGAGCGGCGAAGGCCGCTCCCCGGTTTTTTTGTTAGTGGAACATATCAGTAAATGCACCAAAGACAGTCTCCCAAAAGCCAACAGGCTCTTTCGCTTTTCGTGTCAACTTCTTGTTTAACTTTTCAATTTTGCGAATCAGCGTTTGTCTCTTTGTACACAAATCTTTGAAGCCATCAACATTGGTTTCTAACAAGGAATAGAGATGTTCCAAAAATTCATCCACATCGACGTTAATACCATCTGGATAAAACTTTGCAGAAAAAGTTATTGGATTTTCGCCTGTCATAAACTCAATCGCAACGTCCTTACGCTCCCGCATTTCCTTAAACAACTTTGTAATATCTTCTCGATTGTAAAAGTCGCGGTAGTTGCGAGGGAAGAAACTATTGCAACCCTTGGGATTTGCTGTCTCAAAGTTATCGGTTCCGCTTTCTGAACGTTGATAGCTTTTGAAAGAATATCCCTCTCTGTATTTATCCAAATCCGAAACGATGGCTGCGTGGATTTGGGGGATATGCTTCGTTAGCTCATAGGAGTATTGTAAGACTTCCGTTTCCAATTCCAAGGCTTTTTTTGCAATACCTTTCTTTATGAAAAGAATATCTCCCGTTCTGTGCAGTTCTTTAACCGGAGGAAAGTATTCGACGGAATAAATTCCACGTTCTACCTTTTTATAATTTTTCCATGACTTGGGACGGTTCTTGTTTAGACTATCTTTAAGGTCGGAAAAATGGCTGTACAAATTCTTGTACAGGTCTTGTAACTTGGCTCTATCTGCTTGGTTTTTGCCAGACTTTAAGCCGAGGATAAAGGTAATCAAGCTTACAATCAAGCTGGTTGCAAAGCTTAACGCAATGGTCTGCCATGTTTCTGACATATTCTCACTCCCTATATCTTGTATGTTAGTACATAAATTATATCATGTTATTGTGTAATTAACAAGTAGTACGCCTTGGCGAGATCGTTGTGGAGTTCTTTGTGAGATGATATAATTATATAAAAGTACAGCAAAAACTAACGGAGGTGCTATCGTGCGTATTATCTTGAAAATCCTTGCCACTCCCTTTGTATTGCTGCTCTCGCTGGTGCTGGGTGTGCTGACCTTTCTGCATACGCTGACTACTGGGGTGTTGAGCATCCTCGCTCTGATTGCCGCCGCCTGTGGGCTGTTTGCCTGTACCATTGGCGGAGATCCGGCATCGGGTATCCGGGTGCTGATCGTGGCGGCGCTTATTTCACCCTTTGGACTTCCGGCCGTGTCCGAGTGGCTGATCTTAAAGCTGGGTGATCTGAAATATGCGCTCCGGGCAATATGAGATGTTGATACTTCGGGACATTTTGTCCCAAAGTGTAAAGGGCGGTGACTATTATGGTCACCGCCCTTTTATGAAAGATTGTTTGTACCGTTATCCATATTTTAAGCATTTACTGCCAACAGCTTCTGCGTGAGTGCGGTAACATCTGCTTTAGATGTAGGATCATCGCCTGTAATTCCAAGATCAGCGGAAACCTGTGAATAATCAAGTTTGAGTTTGCTAAGCAAAAAACTGTGGCGGGCTTCAAAAGCTTGGAATACATCGTCCCAGGAAAGGGCATATAGTTCGAAGTTTCCTATGATGTCGGCAAGTCCCTTTTTGCCATGATGCTCAAAGTTCTTGTACTTAACCTTTACATCATCCTCAACCTCTGCACAGACCGCATAGAATTTCCATACTCTGCTGCTTCCAGTAAAACGTGGTTCTTTTCTGATGGTGTTGGCATACCGGACGATTTGGTTAAATACGTCGATAGACAATTTAACATGCGGGGCCTTTAACTCCACGATCAGCATTTCACTATCGCTGTTATTTAAGACTTGCTGCGAGTATAGGAAAATGTCCATTCGCTGCAACGCTTCTTTATCGGAGATGGCGTGTACATTGTCGGACGGTTCATGTGCGGTGATCTTCTCAAACTCGCACAAAGACACTCTCATGTTCTTGTCTGCGGTAAGCATGTGGTATTGCTCCCCGAACAGCCAGAAATGCTGTTCTATTAGTTTTTGAACATGGTCGCGCTCATTAGCAAATTCGGAATAATCAAATACGATTTTTTTAAGCGCTTCGATGACGGATACTCTTTTTTCAATAATGCTGATTGCTTCGACGATGTACTGGAGCTGTGAGCGCTTTAATACATTGGCGAAGCTTTTGCGCTGCTCAGATGTAAGGCTGACAACCTGTTCGATTATTTGCAGCACATTCTCTCTTTCTTCAGAGGATAGAAGCAAATTAAGAAAGCCCAACAGGGATTTTTCTTGCGTGTCATTGAGTTTGTGGAATATCCTGGGCTCAACACAGTAAAGCTCTCTCGTAACCGTTTCAAAGTCTCTCTTCCTCAGCTTACCATACTCGTCATCGGCAAATCTGGGGAAATTACCTTTCTGTTCCATTTTGTATAGCTCTGCATCGGCCTGTTGAACCAAAAAGGCTTTTAGCACATCTGCGACCAAGATGCGAATTTGCTTATTGAGTTCACGGAAAACCGAGCGCTGCTCTGCCTGTGAGAAGGCATCCATTTCGGTTTGTCCGGCATCTTCCTCTGCGGGGATAAACATATCCGGAACAAAATACTTGGATGAAACAAAAACAGCATGGTAGAAATTCACAGTATTCTTATTGAACGAAGTGTTCCGTATTGCCGCAATTTCTCCTTTTTCTGTACGGTAGTATATCTTTGAAGAATTTGATACGCTGCTATTCCATACAACGACATCAATAGAGAAATCGTGATCCCCAATCTTGCAGGGGCAGTTACGGGATAGGTCGGTGCGGATATATTCTGAAATGTCCAAGGGGATGCCTGTATACTCGAGAACGTAGCCCTTATCTTTATTCAAAAACAGATACCAAGCAAATTCTTCTAATAGCTTTTGCTTCATTGCTCCGAATGAAAGCAAATCAACCGCATTTGAATCTTCTAACGAGAAAGTGACGGTTGTCCCGGTTTCAGTTGTATCGGCTACATCTACAGGTTCGGTTGTATCAAACTGGCTTCGATTGGCTGAATTAGTGCTAATCGTATATTGCATCAGTTTGTCATCAGTACGATATACGGTGCGCCATTCTGCGGAATGGGAGAAGGATAAATAGGAAAAGCGGCCCTTGCCTTTGTTCGACTGAGATTTCAGACGCATTGTTGCGTTGTTCTTCAAGGATGCCAAAAAGGTACCAAATGTCCTATCGAGGTTATCAAATGCTATACCCGTTCCGTTGTCTGCAACAACAAGCGACATAGCTTCACGCAATGGGCTACCTGTCATAGATACAGATACTTTGGATGCACCAGCTTCAAAGCTATTCCAAATGTATTCACAGACAGCATCCTTGCAGTCTTTCGTTATGCCAGCTCGATCAAAGCTATCATTATTAAGAGCGACTTGCCATTGCATAGTGATACCTCCTAATTGTCGAAGAAGATAGTAATCTATCTTAATTATACAGCGAATTTTGGAAATAGCAACCAGTTAGAATATTTGTGGGACATTTTGTCCCACAGTAGAAAGGAGGATAGCCTACGGCCACTACCTACATAAAGCCCTATAAAAAAGCAGCAGACAAGAGCGCTGTCCAAACCATGCAGGAGCGGTTTGAATATGCCCTCAATCCGGAGAAGCTGGGCGCTGTGTCCTCGTACCTTTGCGACCATACCACGGCACATTCGGAGTTCCTGTTGGTGCATAGCCAGTACAAGGCCGAAACAGGCCGGGAGACTGATCGTGGGGCGCTGTTCTTCCAGATACGCCAAGCGTTCAAGCCCGGAGAGATAACCCCGGAGGAGGCCAACAGGATTGGCTACGAAACCGCTATGCGCTGGACGAAGGGCAAGTACCAATTCTTTGTCTGTACCCACATTGATAAGGGCCATATCCACAACCACATTTATTATAACTCCACGGCCTATGACTGCTCCCGGAAGTACCATAATTTCATCGGTTCCAGCTTTGCGCTCCGGCGGCTCTCCGACCGGGTATGTCTTGAAAATGATCTGTCTGTGATCCTCAATCCCAAGCTCCATAGCAGGGGCCGTTTCCTACACTACGGTCAATGGATCGGGGAAAAGCCGCTCTCTGCCAAGCAGCGGATACGGCTTGCTATTGTTGCGGCGCTGGAACAGAAGCCCGCCGACTTTGAGGCGTTTCTGCGGCTCATGGATGAGTCCGGCTTTGCGGTCAAGCATGGCCGGGGCGGTGTGATTTCGTTCCTTGCGCCGGGACAGGAAAAGCCCACCCGGCTGCGGGCATCCACGCTGGGGGCTGGCTTTGATCCGGCAGACATCTGGGATGTAATTGCCGGGAAACGGCCTATCCCGGAGATCCCCCGTGAGGCACCGGCTCCCCGGAAGGTCAGTCTTGTCATCGATATACAGGAGCGGCTGCGCTCTGGCAAAGGCCCTGCCTATGAGCGCTGGGCCAAGGTGTATAACCTCAAACAGATGGCCGCTGCGCTGCAATATCTGAAAGAGCATGGTATAGCAAACTATGACGAGCTGGCCGCCGGAACGGATGCAGCAGTGGAGCGTTCTCACAAGCTGGCGGCGGAGCTGCAAGCGGTGGAAACGGAACTGGCGCAGACTACTGATCTTATGGGCGCTGTGGTGGACTATGCCAAGACCCGGCCTGTTTTCGAGGGATACAAAGCATCCAAGTACAGCAAGAGATATCTTGCCCAGCATGAGGACGATCTGACAACTTACCGGGCGGCTCGGGCCACCATGAAGGAAATACTGGACGGCGGCAAGCTGCCCCGGATCGACGAGCTAAAAGAAAAACGCCGCCAACTGGCAGCGCAGAAAAAAGCCCTGTATATGGAATACCGTCAAGCCCAGGATGCCATGCGTGAGGCTGTGACGGTGAAGGCAAATATAGATCGTCTGCTCGGCCTTACGGACGAGCGCACAAATAAGGAACAGGAGCGGTAGCGCCTGTGACGCAGCCAACAAAACTTTGGGACAACTTGTCCCAAAGGCCGGGTTTGGGGAGGCTCCCCAACAAGCATTTTCGCAGACCCGGCGGGTTGCGAAAATATCAAGTGTGGCCACACTTGAATTGCTTGCCAAAACGTGCGTTCCCCGAAACCCCTCGCAAACGGAGGGTAGTGCAAACTACACTTCCACCGTTTCTCTGGCCTTTTTCAGCCCGTCCGCTGTTGCGGCAATAATGGTCAATTCTCTTTCGTCCATAGTGCTGAGAAGCACATCAATGTGACGGCGGCAATCGCTGGTGCCGCTCTCGCTGACAGGATAGAAGAACTGATCCACGGAAATTTCCAACAGAGTAACGAGCTGATAAAAGGTGTTGAGGCTGGGATGCTGGCCCCTGTTCTCTATGTACATGATGGAACGAGGTGTGCGGTCTACAAGCTGTGCAAGGTATTCCTGTGTCCAGCCTTTTGCCTCTCTTTTGCGCTTGATCTCCTTGCCCAGCGCATGGAAGTCAAACCGTCTATTGTCTTGGTACATTTTTATCTCACCCCTATATTATTCTACATTTCGGGTGAGAGTATTTGAACGAAACATTATTTTATATTATGGTAGTATTTTATTTCATGTTTTGGTCACTTGTTTATTTAATTAAAGCGAGCTACAATATAAGCGAACTTTGGGACAATTTGTCCCAAAGGCTATTGCGTCCTTTGAGAAATAATTGAGATTTATGCGAGATACTTTTATCATGCCGGAAGGAGGTCTGCGTCATAATGAAAAAGATACTATTGGTAGACGATGAAAAAGGAATTGTGGATGTGCTGAAAAGCTATTTTGAAATGCGTGCCTTTCAAGTATATACAGCATACGATGGCAAAACAGCAATTAAACAAGCTGCAAATAACCCGGACATCGTTTTGCTTGACATCAATATGCCAGACATAGATGGATTAGCTGTTTGCGAGAAAATTCGTGATTACATTTCCTGTCCGATTTTATTTTTGACGGCTCGAATTGAAACAGCCGATAAAATCAAAGGTTTTCAAGTTGGTGCGGATGATTACATCGTAAAGCCATTTGATCTTGACGAGTTAGGTGCCAGAGTCGCCGCTCATATACGCCGGGAAAACCGCAGACAAGAGCAGTCCACACTTCGCTTCTTCTCTGACATGGTAATAGACTATTCTAAAAGAGAGGTGTCTATCTGCGGAGAAAAAGTGGTCTTATCGAAAAAAGAGTATGATATTGTGGAGCTGCTTTCCATCAACGCCGGACAGGTCTTTGATCGGGAGCGCATATACGAACTTGTGTGGGGATTGGAGGGCGATGGCAACAGCGATACGATTATGGAGCATATAAGAAAAATACGAAGCAAGTTTACCGCTGTGTCCTCTCGTAGCTATATCGAAACTGTTTGGGGGGTGGGCTATAAATGGGTCGGATAAAGAATTTAAGCCTACGCAAATACTTCTTCCTAATTACCATTGTTTATTTGCTTGTTGCCCTCTTATTAAGTGTACTGTGCTATAATCTGTGCGACAAGGCTATTGATGAATTTGGTTTATATCGTAGCATGGATTATGCGAGCGCCAAAGAATATTTAGAATCGATCGGCGGCGGAGCGTCTATGCCCTCTGATCTTGATATAGGGGCAAATCAAATTTTCTACTATACCGTTGAGCCGTGGTACAGTATCGTAAAGTTTTTGCGGGTTGCTGGGCCTGTAATCATTGTAGTGGCAGCATTGCTTTTGGCAGATGCTACTTTTTACAAAAGGAAGTTGAAACGTCCTATCGGTGTTTTGATACATAGTACCCAGCAAATTCAAAATCAGACATTGGATTTTGAGATACCCGATTGTGGGTCTGACGAATTAGGTCAACTCTGTTCAGCATTTGAAACTATGCGGCAATCCTTGCTGGAAAGTAACCGTGAACTATGGCGGCAAGCAGAGGAACGGAAACGCTTGAACGCCGCTTTTTCTCACGATCTCCGAAACCCGGTAACTGTCCTGAAAGGCTCGGCAAAAATGGCGAAACTGTGTGTCGATGGCGAGAACATTAATACACCGCAGCTTATGGATAATCTGAGCCGCATAGAAGCCTATACGGGACGGATCGAACAGTATGTAGAAACTATGAGTAGTGTTCAACGATTGGAGCAAGTACAGCCCGTAAAAGCAGTTGTTGATGTTGCCTGCTTGAGTTCCGATTTGAATAGCGCCCTTTCATTTGCTGCCGAAGAAAGTGGGAAGCAGCTTGTATTTCACGGATGTTATGATGCCGATACTGTTACGGTGGACAAAGGGATGCTATTTCAAGTTTCGGAAAATCTAACAACAAATGCACTCCGTTTCGCAAGACAGACTGTTTCTGTCATGCTCTCCGTTGATGATAACGGTCTGGAACTTGAGGTTGCAGACGATGGCTGCGGTTTTCCTGCGGAGCTTTTGAAAAATGGTATCCAGCCATTCCAGAAGCACACAGAAGAAGTAGATCACTTTGGTATGGGACTTTATATTTGCAAGGTACTATGCGAAAAGCATGGTGGAAGTCTATTGCTTGAAAACCATAAAAATGGAGCCCAAGCAACCGCAATATTTAGATTTTGAAATCTTGAGCGTTTTTTGAGAATTATAGATTAAGCTCTCCTTATCACCACGATAAGGAGAGCTTTTTATGAGCATATTACAAACATCAAATTTGAAAAAGATATATGGTAGCGGGGATACCGCTGTCCATGCCCTCGATGGCGTTAGCTTTTCCGTTGATAAGGGGGAATTTGTAGCTATTGTTGGTACTTCTGGCAGCGGCAAAAGTACACTTTTACATATGCTCGGCGGCCTTGATCGTCCTACAAGTGGCAGCGTTACGGTAGACGGACAAAAGCTATTCTCCCTCAAAGAAGATGATTTAACGGTATTCCGTCGCCGCAAAATTGGTTTCGTGTTCCAAAACTATAACCTTGTCCCGGTACTCAATGTCTATGAAAATATTCTTCTCCCGATCCAACTTGACGGCAACACTCCCGATGCTGACTACATCAAAAGCATAGTTGAGACATTGGGGCTTGGCAGTAAACTTAAAAATCTCGCAAGCAACCTCTCTGGCGGCCAGCAGCAGCGTGTTGCAATAGCCCGTGCGCTTTCTACAAAGCCTGCAATCATCCTTGCAGACGAGCCGACAGGTAATCTTGATTCAAAGACAAGTCTGGATGTTTTGAAGCTCCTTAAAATGACAAGCGAAAAATATTCGCAGACTATTGTGATAATCACGCATGACGAGCAGCTTGCTCAAATGGCGGATCGCATTGTCCGTATCGAGGACGGGCGTATCGTTTCGCAATAAGGGGGCGAAATGATGGATATGTCAAAAAAGTGTATTCGTAAGCTGGGCATAAAAAGCATGAAGGCTTCAAAAGGCAGGAACATCATTGCTATTATTGCAATCATGTTGACCGCCATATTATTTACAACCTTTTTCACGATTCTATTCTCTATCAATGCTTCTGTGGAAGATGCGAATTTCCGCCAAATCGGAACATATAGTCATGGCGAATTTAAGGCCCTGTCACAGGAGCAGTACGACAAAATCAAGGATGATCCACTTATCAAGGAATATGGCTTGCGTATCATTGTCGGAACTTCAGCGGAAGATCCATTCAATAAAGAGCCTGTGGAAATCAGTTATTGCGATAGAAACCAAGCCAAGTGGATGTATCTTGATCCCATAGAAGGATCACTCCCCGTCGAGGGCACGAATGAAGCCGCCACGGATATTCGTGTGCTTGAATTGCTTGGGATCAAACCCGAAGTCGGTGTAGAGTTTACCATGCCGTTTGTTGTTGATGGCACAAATACAACTGAGACTTTTACTCTCTGCGGATGGTGGGAGTATAACGAGGCGGCTGCTGTGAGCCATGTACTTGTTTCCCGTGGCTATGCCGAGGAGATTTTCGCAAAGCTCGATACACAGGGGATAGACGGCATGACGGGGAAATGGAATATGGGTGTCATGCTGGATAGTTCGCTGCACATTTCAAGCGATATGTATTCTGTCCTTGCAAGTCACGGATATGAGTATGGGAACGGTGCAACGGATAATAGCGTTGCTGTCGGTGTGAATTGGGGTTATACAGGTGCACAATTAGCAAGTAGCTTCGATCTGTCAACCGCACTTGCTATTGTAGTGTTACTGCTTCTAATCTTCCTTACAGGTTTTCTTATTATCTACAATGTGTTTCAAATCTCGGTTACAGGCGATATTCGCTTATACGGCTTACTAAAGACAATCGGCACCTCGGAAAGACAGATACGGCACATCATTCACATTCAAGCAATTTTGCTTTCGCTTGCTGGCATACCGCTGGGATTGCTATGCGGATGGGTCATTGGTGTTCGGCTCACGCCAGCAATTATTCAGCAGCTTAACGGAGTACAGTCTAATACGATTTCGGCAAGTCCATTTATTTTCATTGGAGCAGCGCTGGTTTCTCTTGTTACTGTCATTATTTCTTGCAGTAAACCGGGAAAAACCGCCGCCCAGGTTTCGCCTGTGGAGGCAGTACGATATACAGAGGTTACGACTTCTGCAAAAGAACTGCGAGATACACACTCCGGCACATCTATCCCCCAAATGGCACTTGCTAATCTTGGACGAAACCGCAGCCGAACTATAATAACATTCATTTCTCTCTCCTTGGCAGTTGTCCTATTAAATCTCACATTTACGTTTACAAGCGGTTTTGATATGGATAAATACCTCAACACAGTTGTCTCTGATTATGTAGTTGCTGACGATAGCTATTTCGACATCCCAGCTCGTGAATGGCAGCCTGTGGAGGAACAACTTATAGCTCAAATCAACCAGCAGAACGGTGTGGTGGACGGTGGCAGGGTATTCGGACTAACTGAAAATAATGCTCTTGATTTCGTTACAGAGGAATATTACCGAAGTGGCCTAAGTGATACAAGTTCGGCATCAGCAGTCAACATTTGGCTGCAAAACTGCGACAAGCTAAATGGCTTAATCGGCAGAGAAACACATCTTTTGGGTTTAGACGATTTTGCTCTCTCAAAATTGACTGTGCTGGAGGGAGATGTGACGAAGCTGAATGATCCAGACAATCGCTATATTGCGGCTGTATATCGTGCGGACGATTATGGCAATCCCATGATGGGTACGCATTGGGCAAAGGTTGGAGATACTATAACAATCCGCTACGTCGAACAATGGCAATACTATGATTGGTTTAGCGGACAGCCTATTGCAAATGGAGCGGATAGCAGTTCCGGGTATAAAAAAGCAGTAGCATATCGTGATGTAGAATATGAGGTTGCTGCGCTTGTTGTAGTTCCTCATGCGCTCGGTTATCGCTACTACGGCCCCGATCCTTGGGTATTAAGCTCCGAGGTCTTTGTTGCAGATACCAATACAAGTAGTGTAATGCTCTATGCTTTTGATACAACCGATGAGGCCAATGACGGTATAGGTACTTTCCTGAAAAATCAGAAAGAATACGGATATGAAAGTAAAACAGATTTGGCAGAGAGTTTCTATTCGCTGCGTGATATGTTTACTGCCCTTGGTGGAGTCCTCTGCGTTATCATTGGCTTTGTGGGGATGCTTAATTTCCTCAATGCCATACTAACGGGCATTTTTGCACGCAAACGGGAGTTTGCGGTTTTACAGGCAATCGGTATGACAGGTCATCAGCTTAAAGCCATGTTAGTTTGGGAAGGACTATTTCAAACACTTGGTTCCGTGCTGTTTTCAACGGGATTGTGCATCATCACTGCCCCTATCTTAAAAGTAGCACTTGAAGCAATGTTTTGGTTTTTCAGCTACCGATTTACCGTGGCACCTGTATTAGCGGTTTTGCCGATATTTGCGATACTGGGGACGGTGTTGCCACTTGTGGCTTATCATATTGTTGCACAAAAATCTGTCGTAGAGCGCCTGCGTGAATGATGATTGAATTTGGTGAGGGTTTTGGGACAAAATGTCCCGAAGTCCTACCTATCCCCAAATAGGCTTGTTGTTATTGCTCCATTGAAAGGAGGATGCCATGAAGAAAAATATTATGATTATCAATGCGGATCGCGAGGCGGCCCAGATTGTGAAAGACAACCTTACTTGCCCCAGCACCAATATTCTTTGCGTGTCCTCCATGCACGAGGCTCTGTTGTCATTTATGGACAAGGAGTTTTGTTTGGTGATACTGGATGCTTGTGTCTCCGCAGAGGACGATCACAAGTTACTGAAAGCCATGCGAAAGGCCCGGACAACACCCATTCTTATCCTGTCCTCGCAGTCCTGTCATGTGGAGCGGCTAAAAGTGCTGCAAGCCGGAGCCCATGCATACATCGGCCACCCCTATTCTCTGGAGGAATGTCTTGCCCAGGCACAGGCGCTTATGCAGCTCTATTGCGACCTCAAACCCCAAAAGGAAGTCTGCTACACGCTGGCTTTTGGCAAAAACCTCATTATTGACCCGCTTACAAGGCAAGTACAGTTAAACGGCGAGAATTTGCAATTCACCCGCAAGGAGTTTGATCTACTGTTCTGCCTTGCAAGCAACCCCGGACAGGTATTCAGCCGGGAGCAGCTTTATAACCAAGTGTGGGACGAACACTCGGCCTACAATGTGGATGATGTGGTAAAGTCGCAGATCCGCTTGCTGCGGCAAAAGCTGTCAGTCACAGGAAAAGAGTACATAAAGAATGTTTGGGGCGTAGGCTACCGATTTCATCACGAGCCGGATGACGAGTAAAACCGTCATCCGGTTTTCCTCTTTTTCTCCTTTTACTCTCCCTAAGATTTTCCTTTTTCTAAATAGGATTTACGCATCCGTAGTATTACGGCCAATTCTGCTTGCCGCAGAGGGCTTGGATGCGTAAATCAGACCCTATGCGGCGGCATACAGGAGGTTGCCGCCCTTGCTTATCCTTGGATTTCTACATAGTACCCATGATCTTCACCAGCTAAAAAAAGCGTAGCTCCACCCGCAGGTAAGTCTGGCTACGAAGGTGAAATCTCTCAGTACATTGCGAATAATGTCATTTCACGCACTCGTATGGCTTCATGCCATGCGGGTGCGTTTTCGCATTCCCACTTTGAGACAAGTTGTCCCGAGGTAGGTGGGGGTGGCCCCGGCTGCCGATCCCCGCCGCTCTCCGTTCAGATCGTCCACCCACCCAAAAATCTGAACGGAGGAAAATATAATGACTACTATCAATCTGAAGGACTTTTACGCTTGGTACACCCATAATGAATACATCGAAGTTTCCGATGAAGTGGCCGCAGAACTGCGGGCCGATAAGCTTTATGAGCTGGCCCATCAGCGCCGGATCACCCGCAATAAAGCGCAGTATTCCCTCGACTGTGATGATGGAATCGAATACTCCGCTTGCCTGTCCGAGCCAACGCCGCAGGAGCTGCTGGAACGCATGGAGCAGTTTTATTATCTGTGGAACGCTCTCAATTCTCTGCCCGAGGCACAGGGCCGCCGTGTGGATGCCTGCATCATCGAGGGCAAGAGCTATTGCGAGGTTGCGCTGGAGGAGGGCGTGAATGAAAGCGCTGTTCGGCGGGCCGTGGAACGTGGCTTGGAGAATATGAAAAAATATTTGAAAAATTGTCTGTAAGCTAGTCCGAATTTCTGTGTTTTGTGTCCTTGGTATATGAGAGGAGCTGATCCTCTCCACAACTGAATAGCGGCGGCTCCGTGCTTCATGCGGGGAGCCGAGCGGCGGGTACGCCAAGACTTCTCCCACACGGGAGGACGAGCGACCAACACCAGCGCCGCAAGTGGGGACTTGCCACCTCACGGCCACGATCCGTAGTGGACAGGCTGGCCGCCTGTCCCTCCGGGCCGCCGCACTCCCGCAGGAGCGCCGTACCCCAACTGCTGTCTTATGATAGGCCGAAACTTCAAGTACGGCGCTCCTGCTTTCACTTCGAGACAAATTGTCCCAATCATGGAGAAAGGTGAAAGGGCAACACCCACAAAGGTGCTGCCCTTTCATGTTTCCCCATCCACTTTTATTATGAACGAGGAGGTAGCTTATGGATCATAGGAAACGCCGAGCCGTCTTTGCTGTTGACGGCTATGAAATCTCTGCCACTTTTGCTGACAGCAGAAATACGGCGGTGCTGGGTCATGTGAAGCAGATTTTGCTATCTTCCTTTGCGAATAACCTCACCGATAAAACACCCGGCGACAGCCTTGCATTGAAGGCCAAACTGAGCGATAATAATAGTGGGGATACCCCTATGCACCTTGAAAAGTTCATATACCCCGTGTATTGATTCGCTCTTTCAAAGCCCATTGGACTTACAGAAAGGACGGATCAATATATGAAAGAAAGAGTTTGTTGCTTATACAGAGTGTCCACCGACAAGCAGGTGGACTATAACGATAAAAACCAAGCCGACATCCCCATGCAGCGCCGCAAGTGTCACCAGTTCGCAGATCAAATGGGCTGGGTAATCGTCCACGAGGAACAGGAGGACGGTGTGTCCGGCCACAAGGTACGGGCCGAAAACCGGGACAAGATTCAGACTATCAAGGAGCTTGCCAAGCAAGGCAAGTTCGATATTCTGCTGGTGTTCATGTTTGACCGTATCGGGCGTATCGCTGACGAAACGCCCTTTGTGGTGGAGTGGTTCGTAAAGAACGGCATCCGGGTATGGAGTACCCAAGAGGGTGAGCAGCGGTTTGACAATCACACCGATAAGCTCACCAACTATATCCGTTTCTGGCAAGCGGACGGCGAAAGCGAAAAGACTTCCATCCGTACTAAAACCGCTCTGGGGCAGCTCGTCGAGGACGGCGGCTTCAAAGGCGGCCTTGCCCCTTATGGTTATGACCTTGTTAGAAGCGGGCGATACAACAAGCGCAAGCACGAGGTTTACGAGCTGGTTGCAAACGAGGCCGAGGCCGCTGTTGTGCGGATCATTTTTGATAAGTATGTGCATGAGGGCTTCGGTGCCCAGCGGATCGCCACCTATCTGAACAAGCTCGGCTACCGGGCCAGATCGGGTAAGATGTGGCATCACGCCAGCATCCGGGGGATCATTTGCAATCTCACCTATACCGGGGTGCTTCGCAGCGGTGATAGCCGCTCCCAAGTGCTGCCCCACTTGCAGATCATCACGCCGGAGTTGTTCGAGGCCGCCCAGCACATCCGTACATCCCGTGCCAATTCTGCCGAACAGGAGCGTCGTGTTCCTCTCAACACCCGGGGCCAGTCCCTACTGGCCGGGAATGTGTTTTGTGGGCATTGCGGCTCCCGACTCTCGCTGACCACCAACGGCAAGGCTTATCCTTGCAAGGACGATCCCAACCGCATTGTGAAGCGAGTCCGCTATGTCTGTTATGGGAAAACCCGCAAGCAGACCGAATGTGACGGGCAGACCGGCTACACCGCCCATACCCTTGACGGCATCATTGATAAGCTGGTGCGCCAGATTTTTGAACGAATGAAGGCTGTCCCCAAAAGCGAGATCGTCAGTATCCGCTACAAGGAAAAGATGGACGAGCGGCGGGCGCTGCTTCGCAGCATCCGGGCCGGCTACACAAAGGCAGCGGGTGAGCTTGAAATGCTCCGGGCAGAGGTTATCAAATCCTTGCGTGGCGAAAGCGCCTTTTCTCAATCGCTGCTTGGATCACTGATCGCTGACGCTGAGACAAAATGTCTCGAAGTTCAGCAGCAGCTCGAGGCAGCGCAAGCGGCCTATGACGAGGGACAGGCAGTCCTCGCATCCTTGAACGCTCAGTATGACGAAATTGTTTCGTGGGCAGATATGTACGATACCGCAAGCATTGAGGCCAAGAAGATGATTGTCAACTGTCTTATCAAGCGGGTGGATGTCTACCGGGACTACAAGCTGCATATCGACTTTAACATCGACTTTGAGCAGTTCAGCATGGGTCTGGATATTGTTTGGATTGCGGCATAAAAAATACCCACTTTCCAAGGAAAGTGAGCAAAAAAATAATTACTTAGTGTACCCATGGTGGAGATAAGCGGGATCGAACCGCTGACCTCTTGAATGCCATTCAAGCGCTCTCCCAGCTGAGCTATACCCCCATATGAGGGTACACTAAGTAATGTATCTTATTAAGTTAATGAGGGGTGCGTAACCGCTTCAAGCGCTCTCCCAGCTGAGCTATACCCCCATGTGTTGTTTGGTTTGTTGCTGTCTCACAAGCAACATGGATATTATAGCACGGGATTCGAAAATGTCAAGCACTTTTTTGAAATAATTTAAATTATTTTTTCAGCAGC
>JAFZDL010000076.1 GCA_017561205.1 Oscillospiraceae bacterium
GCATTGCTGTGACCGAATGGGTTTCAATTGATACTTCGTTTTGTTAGCTTCTGCCCAATGGTGTATGAAGCTGCCGTCTGGCAGCAATCACCATATCTTGCTAGAAAGGGCTTGACCCATACGCTGACCCATACGGGAAATGAACGGTATGGATGCAGTGGTTCCGGGTGGTTTCTGATCTTCGGGATTTCCTTGGAAAAGGGGCAAAACCGCTGGAGCCGCAACGGAAAATACCGCTTTTCGCAGCTCATAACCCGGAGGTCGTAGGTTCGAGTCCTGCCTCCGCAACCAGAAGGAAAGACTTCTAATCTTCGGATTAGAAGTCTTTTTTGTTGTTTTTGCCATTCGGAAGTATTCGTTTCTAATAGGAAATAGACGGAATCAGTCTGTTCTATTTGGGCGGCAAATGGGCGGCAGACAGCAAAAATCAGGTCAGCAGCGCAGTCGGCGGCCAGTCGGCGAGTCGACGGCCACCCCGTGCAGCAAAATAAATTTCCCCAAACCCCACAACACCTCCCCGGAAAGGATGACCTTCCGGGGAGTTTTTCTGTTCTAAGACACCAAGGCAATCAAGGCCAGAACAGGAGAATGAGCGAAAATTTCCCCACTTCCCGCAAATTTTGTGGATGATTCCTAACAGGGAAAAAACGGCCCCTATGATTTCCTGGATGGATGCCCGGCGGTCAGCGACCGTCCTTCCCTTGCTTTGGAGCCTTGGACGGGTACTGCTTTTGTCCTTGCCGCCCATTTGCCGCCCAAAGCAAAAAAAGAAGGCACCGTGGGAGGTGCCTTCTAAGGGAGTTATCTGGTGGGCAGATGGTTCAGGGACTGGCCAGAGGAGAACAGGGCCTGATCCAGCTTGCTGGCTGCGTCCTCGTCCATGGAGGGGAGCACATGAGTGTAGGTGTTTAGGGTGACGCTGATGTCAGAATGACCTAGTCGATGCTGAACTACTTTGGCATTAACTCCAGCGGCAATCAGAGCGGTGGCGTTGCTGTGGCGCAGGCCATGTAGACATATAGGCGGAAGGCCGTTCTTTGCTACGAAGCGTTCCCACTTCTGGGTCAGACTATCGGGATGATAGGGCTCTCCCGTTTTCTCTTTCCAGACGATGTAACCCAGATCTTTGAAGCCGGGGGTAGTCGACACACAAACATCGTAGAGAGCCTTTGCTTCACGAAGGGCAGTTATGACGTCTTCACCGACGGTGATGGTACGATTACCGGCCTGCGTTTTAGGGGCTTTCTCTACTACCCGACGCTTGGTGTGAACACGGTTTGTGGAGATGGTGACGGTGTTCTTAGCGAAGTCCACATCGTCCCACCGGAGAGCAGCCATTTCGCCCCGGCGCAGGCCGATGGTGGCTCCCAGAAGAATCATCAGGTAGATGCTGATGCAATCGGCTGCAGCCAATGCTTTCTGAATGTCGGCGATGCTGTAGACCTGAGCGTTATACTTTTGCAGTTTAGGGAGCACGGTGCCATCGCACGGATTGTAGGGAAGCATCCTGAGCACCACGGCCTTTTTCAGAGCGGCGTTCAGATTGTTATAGGCGTTACGGATGGTCTTGGGAGACAGGCCCTTGTTGGAGAGGCTGAGGACCCAGCTTTGAATGGTTTGGTTATTGAGGGCGTTGAGAGGAATGTGGCCGAGGGCAGGGATGATGTAGTTTTTGATCTTCTCTTCATAGCCATCCCTCGTAGTGAGCTCGATGTTAGGTAGGTAAGTGTTCAGCCATGTGTTCATCCAAGAGGATAGTTTGATGGCGGAAGGCGTGGTGACGGTGCCGTTCTGTAGATCGAAAATCATCTGTCGAAGCATGGCATTGGCTTGCTTCTTGGTACCTTTCACGGTTTTGTAGAAACGCTGACGCTTTCCAGTGATGGGATCACGGTCGGTTTCTACGACGAGCTGGTAGCTCATGGTGCCATCGGCACACTTTCGGGGCTTTAGATGTCCTGTAGCCATTGTTTTAGGCTCCTTTCTTTGGTTGACATAATTATTATATATAAACATAGGGGGCCAAATCACGGCCCCCTTGGTTACTTACCTCAGCAGCGCATGTTGACGTTAAAAATCGCCTGCTTCACCTGTTTGCTTGTTGCGGCTGGCAGCTTCTGATTAGCCAGCAAA
>JAFZDL010000012.1 GCA_017561205.1 Oscillospiraceae bacterium
ACATAATCATCCCGGTTGTCGAGATCCGGCTTGATGAGCCACACCTTGTTGCCCTTTTCCTCGTAGTTGAATTTGGTCATCAGGGCGTTGGCCGTCTTGCTGGAGGACATCGCGCCGAATTTGTAGTACAGTTTTGCCATGCTTGGTCTCCTGTTCTTTATTTTTCCATCTATTATACAGCGGAAAATGAAAATTACAAGATTGGAGCGGCAGGAACAATAAAAACTCAAAGTGAATCAGCTGGAATAAACCAGTCCGGTGTTTCCGGGTACAGGTCATCCAAAGACGGCAACAAGGTATTTTCAAATTCCCAGACAACGGCCATCACGTTTTCCAGAAACGCATCCGTCTCCTGCTGGCTGGCGGGCGTCTGATTGCCGCATCCGATCTTGTGGCAGAATCCAACGCCCTGATAGGACACGCCCACCCCCAGATCATAATGGGAAGGGCCGCTGTCTACATCAATATAAATTACATTTCCCTTGGCCGTCCGCTTTTCCAGCGCGTATACGCCATTCCAAACCAGCTTGTAGGCATAGCCGTATTTCTTTGCCAGCTTCTTTAAGGGCTTGGCCACGGAGTAATTGGAGGAAAAAGTATTTTGCGTGGCAGTGAAGGGAAGGTGATCTTTAAAAAAGCCGCGGCATGTTTCCAGCACCGGCGCGGCGGCCTGGTTGATTTCTTCGATCTGCTGCTTTTCTTCTTCCGACAAATAGATCTGCAGGGAAGCTGCTGCTTTGATTTTCGGCAGGAGCTTCTGCATAGTCTCAAAATAAGGGGTGGCATCCATGACGATCCCACCGTGCAGAAGATCCACGGACAGCTTCAGACAGTTGTCCCCGCAGACGTCTCTGTGCAATGTGATGCCGGAACCATAGGGCTGGTGTTCTATCTTGACCGCAGAGTCATCACGGGCAAAATATGTTCGTTTCCCAAAGAAATCAATGTCAAAATAGTATAAATTACTTTCGCTGAAACCGTATCTGCGGTGTATTTTCTTCATCAGCGGCAGGATGTCGCTTTCAGAAAAATCCTCCTGGCTGTCAATGTTGCTCAGCCACAGTATGTCCGGGCGGTTATACGCCCAGCGGATCTCACCCAGCGAAGGGCAGTCCCGCAATATTTTGGCGCAGCCGCAGCGGGGCAGTGCGTCATCCGTTGTTTCGTCGAAGCCCAGAATATCTTCAAAGAAATACAGGAAGCGATGACTAATAAGGTGGTTCTCCGACAGGAAGCGATGTACGATTTCCGGCCATTCAGAGAACGGGATTTTCGTTTTGATGTTGAAGGTATAATGTTGAATCAAACGCATAGAAGACCTCCTCACCCAGATACATACATCCAGTATATATTGGCGATAGCAGTTTTTCAACAATCATATTGGTGCTGGACTCGCTTTACATGTTCTTCCCCGCTGGGGAGAAAATTATGGTTTTGCCGCCGTCGAAACCGGCGCAGATTACCAAATAAAAAACGCACTCCGAATGGAGTGCGTTTTTATTGGTGCCGGTGACCGGACTCGAACCGGTACGCTGTCGCCAGCGGCGGATTTTGAGTCCGCTACGTCTACCATTTCATCACACCGGCGGGTGCCCATGTATTATATTACACATGGGCGGAAAAAGCAAGGGAAATTTGAACTTTAGATATTCAGATAACCGCAAATGACCAGCAGGGTGTTGTAAACGCCGTCGATGTGGCTGCGCTCGTAGCCGTGGCTGGCGTAGACGCCGGGACCGATGAGGCCGTGGCGCATGTCGTAGCCCGCCCGCAGAGTAGCTTCCACGTCGGAGCCGTACTGGGGATAGACGTCCACGGCGTAGCCTGCGCCGGTTTTCTTTGCGGCGTCGATGAGCTTGCCCACGACTTCGTAGCTGTAGGGACCGCCGGAGTCCTTGGCGCAGATGGAGACCAGCTTCTC
>JAFZDL010000077.1 GCA_017561205.1 Oscillospiraceae bacterium
ATGTAGATACCGTTACGCTCGGTGTAGATGTAGGTGGCCATTTTGGGGTTCCAGCGGCGGGTCTGGTGACCGAAGTGCACGCCAGCCTCCAACAGTTGCTTCATGGATACGACAGACATAGTTTTTTCTCCTTTTGTTTTTCCTCCACCCCGTTCATTCCTTACCGCCCGTCCTTCAGCAGTTTGTATCCTCTTTGCCTCCGAACACAGGAGCGACAGGTCCCCGGGTGTGTGGTTTATTACTACGGAAAAATTTCCGTGCCGAATTATTATATAAGAAGTATGCCCAATTTGCAAGTGTTTTTTTCGTTTTTTTCATATTTTTTCCAATGTTTTTTGCACAAACAGTATCTTGTTATTTCCGGCAGAAGCAGGCCCTATATATAGAGCCTCATTGTCATTCCGAGCCAGTGCGCACACTGGCGTGGGAATCTCCAATGCCAACGATGGTTATTGAGATTGCCACACCAGTGACACGGTCACTGGTTCGCAATGACACAGAAGATTAAAATAGCAATCTGGGCTTATTGCGCATAACCCGGCAATCGTCGGGCTTGATGTCCACCAGCACGATGTCCGGCCCAATGCGGCAAATGCTCCCCCAAGGGATCACATAATCGTCCTTGGGCGGGCTGAAACCGCCCCACCGGCACCGCCCCGGCACCACGATGGCATTGACCTCGCCCCCGGGCAAACGGATGATCACATCTTCAATATACCCCAGCCGCCGCCCGTCGCAGATACAGATGACCTCTTTGCAGTGCAGATCCGTAAATTTTGCAGACATAACGCACCCCCAAAGGTTTTTGATAAAGGATATGCGGACGAACAATCAAAAATTACAAATTACAAAAGAAAAACCCTGTCATCCTGAGCGAAGCATTGAAGATGCGAAGTCGAAGGATCTTCGCACCGATTAGCGAATAAGCAGTATCGGCAGTGCGTAGATTCTTCGACTCGCTGCGCTCGCTCAGAATGACAGAGCTGTTTCGTAATGAAGGAAAATATATCTTGAAGTCTTTGTTAGTTCATCGTGTTTTCCGCCCGGGCAAAGAGCTGACCGATGCGGATTCGTAATGCTTCTGCTTCCGGTGTTTTCGCAGTGCCCTCCCGGTCGATCCAGTCAGCGGATGCCTGCTGGGCGGCTTTGAGGGTCTGCAAATCACAGCTTAAGTTGGCAACCCGGAACACTGGCAGTCCCGACTGTCTTGAACCAAAGAAGTCACCGGGGCCACGAAGCCGCAGGTCTTCTTCCGCAATTTTAAAGCCGTCAGTGGTTTGACACAATGCCTTTAGCCGCTGTTTGGTTTCCGGGTGCTTGGTTTGGGAAGTGAGAATGCAGTAGCTTTTCGCTTTGCCACGACCCACACGGCCGCGAAGCTGATGGAGCTGGGAAAGACCGAACCGGTCCGCATCCTCTACCACCATTAAGGTAGCATTGGGTACATCCACGCCCACCTCGATCACCGTAGTGGCAACCAGAATATCCGCGTTGCCGGCGGCGAAGTCGGACATCACCGCATCCTTTTCCGCGCCTTTCATCTGACCGTGGAGGAGGGATACCCGCAGGTCGGGAAATACCGTCTGGCGCAGGGTTTCTGCCCAGGTCTCGGCGGCCTTTAAGTCCAGTCCGTCGCTTTCCTCCACCGCAGGACACACCACAAAGCACTGGTGATTTTCCCCCACCTGCTTGCGGATAAAATTGTTGATTCTTGCCCGGTAGCTTTCGTTTACTAAGAAGGTGTCCACCGGTTCTCTGCCCGGGGGCAGCTCGTCCAAAATGGACACTTCCAAATCGCCGTACATTAAAAGCGCCAAGGTCCGGGGTATAGGAGTCGCGGACATGACCAAAAGATGGGGGTCCTTGCCCTTGCCAGCCAAGGCAGACCGCTGCCCCACACCGAACCGGTGCTGCTCGTCGGTAATCACCAGACCAAGGTCGTCAAATACGGTAGCCTCCGACACCAATGCGTGGGTGCCTACCACCAGCCGGGTCTTGCCGGAGGCGATATCTTCCCGGACAAGTTTTTTCTGCTTGGGGGTCAGGGAGCCTGTCAGCAGAGACACAGAGATGCCCAAGGGGGTCAAAAGCTTCGACAGAGATGCGTAATGCTGCTCCGCCAAAATCTCCGTGGGGGCCATCATAGCGGCCTGGTGGCCGTTGCAAATGGCGAAATACGCAGCTGCCGCGGCAACCATAGTCTTGCCGCTGCCCACATCGCCCTGTACCAATCGATTCATGGGGCTGCCCCGACGCAAATCTTCGGCAATCTCCCGGATCGCCCGGCTTTGCGCCCCGGTAAGTGTAAAGGGCAGCGCCTTTAAGAAGGGGTCTAATTCCAAATTTTCATAGGGAGCGGTCTTCTTTACAGACCGGGCCGCCCGCATAAGGGCAAGACCTGCGGAGAACACAAAAAACTCCTCAAAAATCAGCCGCCGTTTGGCAAGCTCCGCCTCCTCCATGGAGGCAGGCTGATGAATGGCAAAGTAGGCCCGCTCCGCAGGGAGGATTCCGTATTCCTCCCGGACGGCATCCGGAATGATCTCCTGAGGAGGATCACATACCGCCAAAGCCTGCTCCACCGCCTTCACAACAGATGCGTTGGAAAGCCCGGCGGTCAGCGGATAGATGGGCAGTACCCGGCGGGTGTTAATAGGGGGCGCATCCAGGCTTTCAAAGCTGGGTGAGGGCATATTGTAGCCGATGAAATCTCCGGTAACGGCGCCGTAGAAGATGTACTCCTTGCCGTACTGGAGCTGCTCGGCGGAAAATTTCCGATTGAAGAAGGTCAGCGTCAGCCGCCCGGTGCAGTCAGCCACCTGGACTTTGGTAATGTCCAGGCCTTTGCGAATGTGGGCGGTGCGGGGGGTATTCATCACCATCGCCTTAAAGCAGGCAGGAACATCCGGCTCTAACTTATCAATGGTGACAAGCTTGGTGCGATCCTCGTAGCCCCGGGGAAAATGGCAAATGAGGTCCTCCAATGTAAAAATGTTTAGGCTAGCGAATTGCTTGGCCTTAGTCGGGCCGATGCCCTTCAAAATCGTAACGGGGTCAGACAGCCTTGCCACGGGGCTCACCTCCTTTTCTTATGATTATAGCATAAGAATGCAAAATGCAAAGTGCAAAATGCAAAATTATTTCACTGCGTGAAAAAAGGTCCACAACAACTGTCGGTGAGAGATTTTGTTCCGGATGAAGGTTGAAGGCTGAAGATGTACTATGTGTACACCGAGGGTAGGGTCGTGCACCATTGCGGAAAAAGATCCGCTGCCCTGACGGCGAGAGATTTTTTCGCAAGGGAAACGACCCACCCGAAAGGTGTACTTTGTGTACACCGAGGGTGAGGTCGTGCACCATTGCGGAAAAAGATCCGCTGTCAGAATATGAAAAAACGCCATCCGATAATGACGGATGGCGATATTTTCAGAGAAATCAAGCCAGCTTGTTCAGCTTCAGAGTCAGGCTGCTCTTCTTGCGGGCAGCAGCGTTCTTGTTGACGATACCCTTGTTAACACCCTGGTCAACAGCCTTAACAGCTACCTTGTAAGCAGCCTCGGCAGCAGCCTTATCGCCGGACTCCAGAGCAGCATCGTACTTCTTCAGAACGGTCTTCAGGGCACTCTTAGCGGCCTTGTTCTTCTCGTAAGCGATCTTGGAAGAAATGACATCCTTCTTAGAGGACTTAATGTTTGCCATCGTTACACCTCCTGTTTCCAAAATTATGCTCATGCACTGTCCAATTATAGCAAAGTTTTTCCTAAAATCAATACCTTTTTGCAAATTTTTTCGAATATTTTTCCTGTGGCTTACAAATTGTGCCTAGCAAAGCGCCTTGCTACTATATATAGCGATGCTTCCCGTTCTGCCCAATTCTCAATTCTCAACTCTCCATTCTCAATTTTCTTGTCAAGAGGCATTTTTTACCCACTTGAAAAAGCCCTTGGCAAAATGTTTAAGTGCAAAAAGTTGGGAAAGACAAATGTCTGTCAGAATTTGTTATGTTAACTCATTTTTCTACATTTGTGGCCTGTTAAAAAAGATCCCGCCTGTGGAAAAACCTGTTAACAATGTGGAAAACTCTAAGGAAATCCACCTATTTTTCCACTGTCAACAGGTTTATCCACAGTTTGGAAAGGAAACTTTTCGTCAAAAAAGTCCTGTTTTTCCAGGGTGACAAAAAATTATGTCTCCGACGAAACCTGTGTTATTTTCATGTGATTTTCCCCGAAAAGTTGAAGGTTCTTGCGCCCGGTTTCCATAAATCGTCTCTATTCGCAAATGGGCAAAAATATTTTTGTTTAACTTTCACAAAAAAGGTTTTTGTATGAAATCATCTCCCCGGGAGATACTCCATATATCTTGTTTTTGTGGGAGGCGCTATGCAAGGAAAAGTGGAAATCTGCGGTGTGAACACCGCAAACTTGAAGACCCTGACCCCGGAGCAAATGGACAGTCTTCTTCTGCAGGCAAAAGAGGGTGACCCCAACGCCCGTCAGGCCCTCATCGAGGGGAATCTGCGGCTGGTGCTTTCGGTGATCCAGCGATTTGAGAAGCGGGGGGAAAGCCCCGACGATCTGTTCCAGGTGGGCTGTATCGGACTGATGAAGGCCATCGCCAATTTCGATCCCACCAAAGGGGTGCGTTTCAGCACTTACGGCGTGCCTATGATCGCCGGGGAGGTGCGTCGGTATCTGCGGGACAATTCTGCGATCCGGGTAAGCCGCTCCCTGCGGGATATCGCCTACAAGGTCCTGCAGTGCAAGGAGGCCATGGTGACGGACTTAGGCCGGGATCCCACCAACGCAGAGCTGGCAAAGGCTCTGGAGCTTGAGGAGCGGGAGGTAGCCGAGGCCCTGGATGCAGTGTGCGCCCCGGTGAGCCTTTACGATCCGGTGTATGCCGAGGGGGGCGACCCGCTGACCATCTTAGACCAGGTTCGGGACACAAAGAACACTGAGGGTACTTGGATCGATCAGCTGTGTCTGCAGACCGCCTTCCGTGCCTTGGGGGAACGGGAAAAGCAGATCCTGTCCCTGCGGTTTTATGACGGCAAGACCCAAATGGAGGTAGCGGGCTTTTTGGGAATTTCCCAGGCCCAAGTCTCCCGGCTGGAAAAAGGCGCCATCAAAAGTATGCGCAAGGCGTTTTTCAGCTGAGCCCTACGCATCCCCCCTGTCATTCTGAGCGGAGCAGCCGCAGGCTGCGAAGTCGAAGAATCCTCGCACTATCGATATCCGCGTTTGGCCAGAAGATCCCTCGACTCCCTCCGGTCGCTCAGGATGACAAAGGATTTCAACAATTTTCAACTAAAAAAGGAACGACCCTCGGGTCGTTCCTTTTTATATGTTGTTAATTATTCTTCGGGCTTTTCCTCAGCCTCTGCGGATTCTTCGATATCCTCGATTTCCTCCTCGGCTGCGGGAACGGCTGCCTTTTTCTTCTTCAACAGGAAGAAGACAGCCACGCCGGCGCCGGCCAGAACCACAACAGCGATCACAATGATCAGAACAATGTTCACGCCGCCTTCCTCTTCCACTACCGCAGGAGCAGTGGTCTCGGTGGGAGCCTCGGTGGGCTCCTCAGTGGGTTCCTCGGTCTCCTCGATGTACTCGGTTTCCTCGGTGGGCTCCTCAGTCTCTTCAACCTCGGGGGCCTCGGTGGGACGCTGTACCTTCACAGCGGTGGGAGAAGGTCTGCTGTCGGTGGGAGGCATGGGGATCAAGCCGTCGTCCACAACCTCTTGCGGAGCAGTCCAGCCAAGCACGATGGGAGATGTGCCGTACACGGTAAACTGGATACCCTCGGAGGTATTGACAGCCTCAACAACTTCAACGCTGCCGGACTTCTTGCTGTAGTCGTTGGTAGCAAACAGCTGACCGACCACGAAGGTGTAGTTGGCATCGGCGCCCTCGGGGTAGGGCATAATCACGGTCATCTTGCCGTGCTTGGGAATGTCTGCCTTGTTGATCTCCACTGTGTAGTGGATAAAGCCATCAACACTGTTGGTTTCCAGGACCTTGCCCTCCAGGGCTTCCTTGATCTTCTCAATGGTATCCAGGCCTGCTGCCTTCAGAGTATCGGGCACTTCCTTGATGCCGCCCTCAGTAAAGGTAGCGTCCACCAGAGGACCTGCCTCCTCGGGAGCTGCGAAGGGGTTCTCAGGAGCTTCCACGGAAGTCTCCATATAGATCTTAACGGTCTGGCCTTCCTTCAGATCCACAAAGCCAGTGATGACACCGTCTTTGCCGGGAGTCAAAGCCACCTCGTTCAGGGTGGTGGTAGTGGTCTTGCCACCCTCGGTGATGTCAGCCTTGATGGTAGCGGTGTGGTCATCGTAGGTAGCGTTCAGCCAGGACAGACGGTATGCAGTGGAGCGGTTTCTCAGAGCGCCGACCTCTGCATCCAAACCGGTTTTCTTGTCGTAAACGCTGAAGTCAGCGGTTACGCCGGACAGGTAAACCTTGAAATTGTCAACATAAACAGCCTTGTCAGCGCCGGTAACGGCGAAGCCGATCTGAGTGATGTAGTTAAAGCTGGGGCAGGGAATGGTCTCAACGGACTTCAGGGTTCTGCCGCTGCCGGAGGTTACGATGTAAGAGCAGTAGAAGGAGTCCTTGTGGTGGAAGTTCATAACACGCTTGAAGCCGTAGGTAGTGTCTTCCTCCACTTCCATCAATTCCTCGTAGATGGGATTGTCGTTAGCGTCAAATTTGCCGGTGGCGTAGTAGAGCTTGCCACCCTTGACCATAAAGCCGCCGTCCGTAAGCTCCTGCTTGTTGCCGTTGTAGGTAAGGATGTCAATCTGGGCATCCTTGCTCAGGCCTGCGGGAATGGTCACATCCAGCTCCCAGGTCTGATCCTCCGCAAAGCTGTCACCTGCGGTGACATTGGTGGGCAGTTCCTTGACCCAGTTCTTGGAGTTGCCGATGAGCGCCAGCTTGTTGTTGCCGTCAATGCTCAGGATGTTGCTTTGGCCCTTGATGTCGCCGAAAGCGGCCCAGGTAAAGCCCCATGCGTTCTTGGGCTTGGAGGTGTTGTAGTCGAAGACACCGGAGGCGTAGTTCTCGAAGTCGTACATAAAAGAGGGGTTATACTCATAGTGCTCTGCCTCGGTGGTGACCACGGGCATAACATCCTTAGCAGTCTCAACCCAGAAGCCGCAGGAGCCGAGAATGGAAACAGGGCCGTCGGCAATGATCTTACCGCCGGGGAAGGTAACGGTCTTACCTGCCACAGAGAAGGTAGGATCGGCATCGCTGTTGGGGTCGCTCTGCAGGAACTCGCTCATGGAGATCACGTCGTAGTTGGGGGTGATACGCCACAGGTTGCGGCCGCCACAGTACATACCGGACAGGATGAACTCGCTGTTCCAGTCCATGGGGCTCATAATGGGCTTTCTGTCGGAGTAGCCGGCCACGCGGGTCAGCTCCGCCATAATATCTTCCTTCACCTGCTGGATTTCCTTATAGTGGGTAGAGTTCACTCCGCCGTCCTCGAATTTGGCATCGCCATCATAGGTGAAGGACAGGAAGGGCTGAGGATCCAGCATACCCAGGTGATACAGATGCTCGGTGTAGTAGGCAGTGTTGGAGATCTTGTGCGTGGTTTCGCCGGAGTCATAGAAGCCGTAGTCATAGAAGGTGATCCAGGGCGCGATCTTATGGGTGTCGGTGGACTCGTACATCTGTCTGGCGTTGTTCACATATTGCAGCAGCTGGGAGAAAGGTCTCTGCGGCCGATAAGCGCCGTTGAAGCCGGTATATGTCTGTAAGATATCGTAATTGTTGAAATAGTTTGAGAAGGTAGAAGTATTACCGGCCTTGATGGAGTTACCGCCGTTCATCTCAGTGCCGTCGTCGGTGGTAGTGGTCATCTTCAGCCAGGTATAGGAGTCGTAGGATTGGTAGTCACTCACATTGATATCGGGGAAGTACTTGACTGCAGTATCATACGCCCACTTGGTAACATAGTTGTTCAGGTGGATACGGGAAACGACATTCCAAACACTACGGGACTTGGCATACTTGGAGCCTGCGGCCTGGGTGACGGAGTACAGCTCAGTGAAGGAAGCCTGCTTTGCAGGGTCGCCTGCATCATAGAAGATGAAGCCCCACTCCTCCAGCATAGGACGGATCTCAGTCTTATACTTGGGATTCTTCACGATATCCCGCAGCAAATTGGGGTTGTTGATGAGGGTGTTGGTCTGGTATTCACTGGGGCCTCTGTCGAACAGATAGTGGCAGCCCAAACCAGTGTACTCAACGTCCACCACGATGCCGTCGATCTGGCCGCCGATCTCCTTGTACTTCTTCATGAGGGCATCCATGATCTCGACCATCTGGTCTACGGAATAATCCATAAACAGCGCATCCTCAGGTGCAATTCTGTACACCTTGGCCGGGTTGAAGGCATGGATATAACGGGCGCCGGCAGGGCGCTTATCCATCTCTGTCTTCAGAGTCTGGGCCAACTTGAGGACCTGGTCATCAAAATTGGCGCTGCCGCAGACTACGCTGGAGAGCTGAACGCTACTGCCTACCATGCCCCAGCTTAACCAGTACATGCCATCCAGGTGGGGATAGGCCTTTTCATCAAAGTCAGACCAGCCCAGGATATAGAAGGGCTTGTCAGGTGTAGGCGTTTCAGCGCTTGCGGGCATCACCAATACCATGGGAACCAGCATTGCCAAAGCCAGAAGCATAACAAGTGCTTTTTTCATAGAGGTTTCTCCTTTCAAGTTAAGCGGGTCGCATCATAAGCACATCCTGCTCAGTATAGTTATTTATACTATAAAAACTCCCCTCTGTCAATGGACTTTTGCCATTTCTGCCACATTATCGCAATTTTTGGCAAAATTGTCTATTCACCATTCCTTAACGGCCTTTTTCGCCCCGTTTTTTAATCCATATTTGCCAATGGAGCCTTCGCCCCGACGATGTCATTCCGAGGGTCGAAGGCCCGTGGGAATCTCCAGGTAGCATCTTGCAATTACGCACATTGTACCAGGAGATTGCACCCCTAGGGCACTTCTTCGCGCAGTGCGCGCAGGGCGCCACGCCAGTGTGCCCACTGGCTCGCAATGACGTTGAGATTTGGGAGATTGCAAAAATAACTTTCAATTAAAAAGGGAACTGGAGCAGTTCCCTTTTATACATTATAATATATAGTCTATTACACCATTGCGCAGGTGATGATAGCCATCTTGTAGACCTCGTCGGCGTTGCAGCCGCGGGACAGGTCGTTGATGGGAGCAGCCAGACCCTGCAGGATGGGGCCGTAAGCCTCAAAGCCACCCAGACGCTGTGCGATCTTGTAGCCGATGTTGCCGGCCTCGATAGTGGGGAAGATGAAGGTGTTAGCGTAACCTGCAACGGGGGAGCCGGGGAACTTCAGCTGACCGACCTCGGGAGCCACAGCTGCGTCGAACTGCATCTCGCCGTCGATCATCAGATCGGGAGCCATTTCCTTGGCAACCTTGGTAGCCTCGTTGCTAAGCTTAACGGTGCCGCCCTTGCCGGAGCCGTTGGTGGAGAAGCTCAGCATAGCAACCTTGGGCTCGATGCCGAAGACCTTAGCGGTGTTGGCGGTCTCGATAGCAACCTCGGCAAGCTTTCTTGCTGCGGAAACGGTCACATTGCCTTCCTTGTCCACAGAATCCTCATAGCTCAGGTTGATAGCGCAGTCGCCCATGGCCAGTTTCTCTTCGCCGCGAACCATAATGAAGCAGGAAGAAACCAGGTTTGCGCCCTTCTTGGTCTTGACCAGCTGCAGAGCGGGACGGACAGTGTCAGCGGTGGAGTAGGTAGCGCCGCCCAGCAGAGCGTCAGCGTAGCCCATCTTCACCAGCATAGTGCCGAAGTAGTTGCCCTTACTCAGAGCTGCCTTGCACTCCTCAGCGGACATCTTGCCCTTGCGGAGCTCAACCATCTTCTCGACCATAGCGTCCATGCCTTCGTAGGTCAGAGGATCCAGGATCTCAACGCCCTCGATATTGAAGCCGCCCTTGGCAGCGTTGGCCTTCACTTCCTCAACATTGCCCACCAGAATGGGGGTCAGGAAGCCGCCCTCTACCAAGCGGGCAGTAGCCTCCAGAATACGGGCATCGTGGCCCTCGGTGAAGACGATCTTCCGGGGGTTAGCCTTCAGAACTTCGATCATAGCATTAAACATTTTACAATTCCTCCATTGCACCGGGCCAAAGCCCATAAATTTACAGTTTAATTATACATCAGCAATTCTTTGTTGTCAATTGAGAATGGAAAATTGACAGTTGACAGCTATGATTGCAAACCGCCCAATTCCCTTGTCATTCCGAGCGTGTTGCAGAGCGCAGCGAATCTTTTCATAACAATGATTGCCGGGGGCAATCATACATGAATTTATGCAAAGCGGAGTCGAGGGATCTTCTGGCCAAACGGCCATTTTGGGCATATCGTCAGTGCGAAGATCCTTCGTCGGCATAGCCTCCTCAGGATGACAGGGGTGTTACTATATCGCAAAATTCATAATTTATAATTATTTTAATCGTTTTTCCAAGGTGGAGGTGGCATAGGGTGTCAGATGCACCCGGTTAAAGCCGTATTCCGTTGTCAGTACAAAGGACTTGGGCAGATCATCGCAGGGTACGATCTCGCCCTCTTTTTCCGCTTTTTCCAAAAAATCCCTTGTCCGGCGGGAGGTGGAGGTGTTGTCCATATCGAAAATGCCGATAACGGATTTCTCCCGCACAGCCATATCATTGCCGATGGATAGATACATAAAAACCTCCGGTTTTTAGAATGCAAAATTCAAAATGCAGAATGCAAAATTGATGTGTCGGCAAAGCCGACTTATTGAAATCATTGCCGAAGGCAATACCTTCATTTTGCATTTATCACTTTGCATTTTGCATTAAAACTTCTTGGATTCTGCCACTGCCAACTGGTCACACCTGTTATTCTTGGGATTGTCTGCGTGGCCTTTGACCCAATGGTAGTTTAATTTGTGAATTGTTGTGAGTTCCAGGAGTTTTTCCCATAAATCCGGGTTTAAGGCTGGCTTTTTGTCCGCTTTTTTCCAGCCGTTTTTCTGCCAGGATGCGGCCCAGCCCTTGGAAAGTCCGTCGATCACATACTTGGAATCTGAGTACAGCTCCACGATGCAGGGCTCTTTGAGCGCAGAGAGGCCCGCGATCACTGCGGTCAATTCCATACGGTTGTTGGTGGTCTGGGCTTCGCCGCCGGAGAGCTCTTTTTCTGTGCCTGCGTACTCTAAAATGGCACCCCAGCCACCAGGGCCGGGGTTGCCGGAACAGGCACCGTCTGTATAGAGGGTCACTGTCTTCATTCTTGGGTTTCCTCAGTTTCTTCGTCGGCGTCCACCCGCTGGATCGCTACCAAGTGGCCCCCTTCTTCGATACGCATCACAATAACACCCTGGACATCACGCTTGTACACATTGATGCCGGAGGCCTTCACGCGGATGATTACACCGCCGTTTTCGATGAGCATTACATCGTCGGTCTCTTCCACAGTGCAGCAGCCGGCGACCTTGCCGGTCTTTTCTGTGATGTTGTAGTTCTTCAGACCCTTACCGCCGCGGTTCTGGGGCATTTTTTCGCCCTCGGGGCCGGTACGCAGGTACTCGGAAAGCTCTGTCCGCTTGCCGTAGCCGTGCTCGGTAACGGTGAGCAGGGTGCGGCCCTCAATGACCTTTTCAGCGCCGATCACATAGTCCTCTGCCCCCAACATAATACCCCGGACACCTGCGGCGTCACGGCCCATAGGACGGACATCCTTCTCATTGAAGCAGATGGCCATACCCTCCCGGGTGGCAAGGATAATATTATCATCGCCGTTGGTACGAATCACATTGATCAGCTGATCGCCCTCGTCCAAAGTGATGGCCCGGATACCGGTCTTTCTTCTTGTGTTCAAAGCCACGAAGGGAATCCGCTTCACAGTACCCTTCTGGGTAACCATCATCAGGAATTCGTCCTCGTAGAACTCACGGGTGATCACCGTTGCGGTAACGCTTTCACCCTGCTCCAAGGGCAGGATATTCACCATAGCGGTGCCACGGGCAGTACGGCCTGCCTCGGGAATCTGATAGCCCTTACGCAGGTGGACACGGCCCTTATCGGTAAAGAACAGCAGGCAATCGTGGGTAGACGCCACATACAGGCTCTTCACATAGTCCTCGTCCTTCAGATTCTGGGCGTTGACACCACGGCCACCACGGCTCTGGGTGCGATACATATCCACGGGCATACGCTTGACATAGCCGGCATTGGAGATGGTAAAGGCGCAGGTCTCCTCCTCGATCAGGTCTTCAATGTCGATCTCGTCCTCGATCTCCTGGATTTCGGTCTTGCGCTCGTCGCCAAACTTGTCCCGAATGGCGATCAGCTCCTCACGGAGCACTGCCTGGAGCTTCTCCCGGTTGGCAAGCAGGTCGAGGTAATAAGCAATGCGCTCCTGCAGTTCGTCGAACTCTGCCTGGAGCTTCTCTCTGTCAAGGCCCTGGAGTGCCTTCAGACGCATATCCAGGATAGCCTGGGCTTGGACCTCATCCAAACCGAAACGCTCACACAGGCGCTCCTTAGCGTCGTCATAGGCGCTGCGAATGATGCGAATGACCTCGTCGATATTGTCCTGGGCAATGAGCAGACCCTCCAGCAAATGGGCTCTTTCTCTTGCCTTGCGCAGGTCGAACTCGGTGCGGCGAGTCAGCACTTCCATCTGGAATGCCAAATACTCGTCGATAATCTGTCTTAAGGACAGGATACGGGGCTGCTTTTGGTCGTCAACCAACGCCAGCATAATAATACCGAAGCTACTTTGCAGAGCGGTCTGCTTGAACAGGGTGTTCAGCACCACCTGGGGGTTAGCGTCCTTCTTCAGCTCGATAACGATGCGCATACCGTTGCGGTCGGATTCGTCACGCAGGTCGGAGATACCCTCCAAGCGCTTGTCCTTAACCTGGTCGGCGATGGACTTAATGAGCATCTTCTTATTGACCTGGTATGGCAGCTCGTTCACGATGATCCGGGTGCGGTCGCCAGCGAAGGTCTCAAAATCCGTCTTTGCCCGGACAACCACCTTGCCACGGCCGGTGGCGTAGGCAGCCCGGATGCCGCTGCGGCCCATAATGATACCGCCGGTGGGGAAGTCGGGGCCGGATATATGCTCCATCAGGTCAACAGCGGTAACCTCGGGATCGTCCAGTACTGCTACGCAGGCATTGATGACCTCGGTGAGGTTGTGGGGCGGGATATTGGTGGCCATACCAACGGCAATACCGTTGGAGCCGTTCACCAGCAGATTGGGGAAACGGCTGGGCAGGACTCTGGGCTCTTTCCGGCTTTCGTCGAAGTTGGGGTCCCAGTTGACGGTGTCCTTTTCGATGTCACGAAGCATCTCATTGGAGAGCTTGGACATTCTGGCCTCGGTATAACGGTAGGCGGCGGCAGGGTTGCCGTCCACGTCACCGAAGTTACCGTGGCCGTCTACCAGCAGGTAGCGCATGGAGAAATTCTGCGCCAGGCGGACCATTGCGTCATAAACAGAGCTGTCGCCATGGGGATGGTACTTACCCAGCACATCACCCACGCAGGTGGCAGATTTCTTAAAGGGCTTGTCAGATGTAAGGCCCGACTCGTACATTGTGTAAAGAATACGCCGGTGAACGGGTTTCAGACCGTCACGGACATCGGGCAGGGCTCTGCCAACGATGACGGACATAGAGTATTCCAGATAGGCCTTTTCCATTTCGTCAACCAGGTTAGACTGGGTTATGACCTGATCCGGGAAGAGAATATCCTCCGGCTTGTAATCACGATTATGCTTTGCCATTTAGGCACCTCCATTTTTTCCCTGTCATTGCGAGGGCCGCAGGCCCGTGGCAATCTCCCGGTAAAATCTTTCAGCCAAGAATCTGGTTATAAAGATCCACCCATTTGGGATTCATCTCAAAAATCAGGGAAGTTTTTCGGTCTCTTGACCAGCTTTTAATTTGCTTTTCTCTTTCGATTGCCGATCTTACATCGGATGTCTGTTCAAAATATACCAGTTTGGTAACATTGTACTTTGCTGTAAAACTATCTTTATCTATATGGTTTTTGTGTTCATAAACCCGCCTGACCAAATCTTTGGTAACACCGGTATATAACACAGTACCGTGTTTATTTGTTAAGATGTATACATAGTAATTCATCGTTTGTTATCAAACATTGTACCGGGAGATTGCCACGGGCCTGCGGCCCTCGCAATGACACGGTATTTTGGTACATTTTCATTAAATATCAATATTAATGGCATAACGGGCGTTGCGTTCGATCCAATCCTTACGGGGTTCGACCTGTTCGCCCATCAAGATGGTGAAGATCTCGTCAGCACGGCGGGCATCTTCCAAAGTGATCCGCCGCAGGGTGCGGGTGGTGGGGTCCATGGTGGTCTCCCACAGTTCGTGGGGGTCCATCTCACCAAGGCCCTTAAAGCGGGAAATTTCCACTCTTGCACCCGACTCGCCACGGAGCTCAGCAGATACCGCATCTCTTTCTTCGTCGGAGTAGGCAACCTTTTCAGTCTTGCCCTTCTTTAACTTATAAAGAGGGGGCACAGCGGAATATACAAATCCGTTTTCAATCAGCGGCCGCATATACCGGAAGAAGAAGGTCAGCAGCAGGGTACGGATATGGGCGCCGTCCACGTCCGCATCGGACATAATGACGATCTTGTGGTAGCGGAGCTTTTCAATATCGAAATCCTCGCCGATACCGCCGCCCAAAGCCAAAATCAGAGGATTCAGCTTATCGTTGCCGTAGACCTTATCGGCCCGGGCCTTTTCCACGTTCAGCATCTTACCCCACATAGCCAAAATCGCCTGGAAGCGGGAATCTCTGCCCTGGATGGCAGAGCCGGCAGCGGAGTCACCCTCGACGATGTACAGCTCGCACAGGTTGGGGTCTTTCTCGTTGCAGTCCTGGAGCTTATCGGGCATACCGCCGGACTCAAGGCCTGTCTTGCGGCGGGCATTTTCTCTTGCTTTCCGGGCGGCTTCTCTTGCCCGGTTTGCCATCATAGCCTTCTCCAGAATGATCTTGGCGGTCTGGGGATGCTCCTCAAAATAGGTGGCTAACTGGTCGCCCACCACCTGCTGCACCAGGGTGCTGATGTAGGCATTGCCCAGCTTTGCCTTGGTCTGGCCTTCAAACTGGGCATCGGTGAGCTTGACGGAGATGATGGCGGTGATGCCTTCACGGCAGTCTTCGCCACTTACCTTATCGTCGCCCTTGATGATACCGTTTTTCACGCCGTAGGCATTGAGAACACGGGTCAGAGCGGTCTTAAAGCCGGTTTCGTGCATGCCGCCTTCGGGGGTGTTGACCTCGTTGGCAAAGGACAGCATAAACTCGTTGTAGCCATCGTTGTACTGCACGGCGATCTCGGCAGAGGCATCGTCCTTCATGCCGCTCATATAGATCACATCGTTGTGAATGGGGGTCTTGTTCCGGTTGCACCAGGTGACAAACTCCCGGATACCGCCCTCGTAGCACATACTTTCGCCCACAGGCTCGTCGCCCCGGTTATCGGTAATGGAAATGGAAAGGCCTGCGGTAAGGAATGCCTTCTCCCGCATACGGGTATGGAGGGTCTCGTAGTCATATTCGGTTGTGTCGAACATTTCCGGATCGGGCTGGAAGGTGACCTCGGTACCGGTCTTGTCGGTCTTGCCCACGATCTTCATTTCCTGGGTGATATGACCCCGGGCAAATTTCATTTCATAGATATTGCCGTTTTTATGGACTCTTGCGGTGAGGCTTTCAGACAGGGCGTTTACAACAGATGCGCCCACGCCGTGCAGACCGCCGGAGACCTTATAACCGCCGCCGCCGAATTTACCGCCGGCATGGAGCACCGTGAAGACAACTTCCAGAGCGGGCTTGCCGGTCTGGGGCTGAATGTCCACGGGGATACCACGGCCGTCATCGGTGACGGTGATGGAGTTACCGGGATTGATGGTGACGGTGATGTTCTTACAGTAGCCGGCCAATGCTTCATCGATGGAGTTATCCACGATCTCGTACACCAAATGGTGCAGGCCCGATGCGGAGGTAGAGCCGATGTACATACCCGGCCGCTTGCGGACAGCCTCCAGGCCTTCCAGAACCTGGATCTGTTCACCGCCATATTCCTGTGTTACTTTGGTTTCTTCAGACATAATACATACTCCTCAAATACGGGTCATTGCGAGCCAGTGCGCACACTGGCGTGGCAATCTATACTGCCTACTTTGAGATTGCCACGGGTGCTATCGCACCCTCGCAATGACAAAATAGTGCCCTTAAAAATGTCCATTGTCAATTATGTTTCCTTGCTCAATTTCAATGGTTTTTCCTAACTTCGTAAATCTTCCCGGCTCACATGAGGTGATAAACACCTGACCCCGGGAAATTTGATTCAGTACGAAATCCTGCCGGCTGGGGTCTAATTCCGACAAAACATCGTCCAATAAAAGCACCGGAATTTCTCCGGATTCTTTTTCCATTAAGGTCCGCTGGGCAAGCTTTAAGCTGACAGCGGCAGTCCGCACTTGGCCTTGTGAGCCAAAGGATTTTAAGGAGATTCCCGAAAGATTCACATCGAAATCGTCCTTGTGAGGACCGGTAAGGCAGGAGCTGCTTTCCAGCTCTGCCCGGTAGTGGCTGTTAAGATGTTCCAGCAGCTTCTGCTCCAATTCACCCACCGGGGCAAAGGGGTCTTCTATGGTGGAAACAGTCTTATAACTAAGAGAAAATTCCTCTTTTCCTCCTGAGAAGCTGTTATGAAACTCCGCCGCTTCCCGGCCCAAACCTTCAAAGAATCTTGCCCGGTAGGAAATAAGGAGCGCGCCTACCTGGCACAGCCGGGCATTGTACTCCGGGAGAATTTCCAGCAGGGCGGGGTTCTCGTGCCGGTCTTTGAGAATCCGGTTTTTCTGCTCCAAGATTCGGTTGTATTCCAAAAGCGCCGCCTCATAATTGGGCCGCAGCTGGCAAATGGCATTGTCGCAGAGCCGCCGCCGGGCAGATGCGCCGGTTTTCAGCACCATCAAATCTTCCGGGCAGAACAAAACCGTTTGCAAGACACCTGAAATATCTGCGGCGGTCTTCTTTTTCACGCCGTTGCGGTAAAGCTGTCGGGGTCGGGAATTGGAAAACAGCACCCATTTTAAGTTCTGCTGCCGCTCCTGGGAGAACACATTTCCCTCGATCTGGGCAAAGTCCGCTCCGAATTTCACAAGCTCTGCACTTTTTTGGGTGCGGAAGGCCCGTCCAGAGCCAAGGAATGCTACCGATTCCAAAAGATTGGTCTTGCCTTGGGCATTTTGGCCTACCAGCAGGTTCACACCCGGGTCAAATTCTGCGAAAACCTCGGTGTAATTCCGATAATTTTCCAAACGGATATTTTCAAGTATCATTTTCAATTACAATGGTATGGCCCTGGAAAGAGAAGGTATCGCCTTTGTAAAGCTTTTTGCCTCGCATAAGGCACACTTCGCCGTTGACCTTCACCATGCCGTCCAAAATCAGCTGCTTGGCTTCGCCGCCGGAATATACCAAATTAGCATATTTCAGCGCGTCCTGCAGCTTGATAAACTCGGTATGAATGGTCAATGGCTTAGCATTTGCCGTTTTTTTCGTTACCGTTACTTTCATAATTTCCTCTTAGTTGGTCTTGATTCGGACCGGCAGAACCATATAGGCAAAGTCCATTTTATCGTCCACAGGGGTCAGCACAATGGGGCTCAAGCTGTTGGTCAGCTCCAGGCACACTTCCTCGGAAGGAACAGCACGCAAAGCATCGGACAGGTACTTGACCTTGAAGCCGATCTCCAAGTCCTTGCCGTCGCCGGCGATGGAGCAGCGGTCCTCCGCAGCGCCGATGATGGTATTGGTCTTAAGCATCAGTTCATTATTGGTAAACACGCAGCGTACAGGGCTCTGATATTTTTCAGAAACCACCAAGCCCACACGCTCAATAGAGCTTGCCAAATCATAGACATTTGCCACCAGCTTGATGGGGCTGTCCATGGGAACGACCTTCCGCCAATCTAAGAAATCGCCGTCCAGCAAACGGCAGATCACAGTGCAGCAGCCCATCTGGAACAGAATGTGCTTCTTGCCCTGGGTGAAGGCTACTGTTTCGTCGCCGTCCTGGAGGATCTTTTCCACTTCTTTCAGACCCTGGGCAGGCACAACGAAAGAAAGATTCCGGTTGGTGGGCTCTTCAAAATGCCAGGTGCGGCGGGCAAGCCGGAAGCCGTCCACGGCAATGGCGGAGACCCGGTCACTTTCCACTTCAAATTTTACGCCGGTATGAATAGGCCGGCCCTGGTTTTCAGAAACCGCAAAGATAGTACCGCCAATGAGCTCCTTCATAGCGCTCTGGGGCATACGAATGGACTTGCCGTCGCCCACATCGGGAAGTTCGGGATAATCGTCAGCAGATTCGGCAGAAATATTAAAGGATGCGTAACCGGAGCGAATAGAAACCTTATAGGTGTCGCTGACCACCACGGTCACTTCTCCATCAGGCAGACGGCGGATAATATCCCCAAAGAGCTTGGCAGGCAGAACGCACTGACCCACCTCAGAAACATCTGCATCGATGCAGTAGGTAATAGCGGTCTCCATATTGTAACCGGTGAGGCTCAGACCGTCGCCGGCCCGGCACAAGATACCTTCAATGGCAGAAAGAGAGCTTTTCTGTGCAACTGTACGGCCGGTAATATTCAGGCCTGTCATAAGGTTACTTTTTTCACAGGTAAAACGCATTGTAAAATCCTTCCCTTCTGAAACAAATAAATAAATATATAAAAATAGATATTTTAGGTAGTAGTTGTAGTAGTAGTAAGAAATTATGTGGAAAACCCCGAAAAACGCTGTCGCACCAAGGGTTTTTTATCCACAGGCAGACTGTGAATAAAATATTGCTTATCCACAGGGGCATTTTGTAAATTTTTGGCCTCTGTTTATCCACAGAAAACTTATTAATAATCCACAACCCCCTGTGGAGAATTATTTTAATGCAAAATTCAAAATGCAGAATGCAAAATTGATGTGTCGGCAAAGCCGACTTATTGAAATCATTGCCGAAGGCAATACCTTCATTTTGCATTTATCACTTTGCATTTTGCATTCTTTACAGGCAGGAGTTGATGTTTGCTGTGATGTCCCGAATGTGGTTCTGCATATCGGTATCGTTCTTGGCAAGCTTTTGCTCCACCTGCTTAACAGAGTACAAAATGGTGGCGTGATCCCGGTTCAGCACTTCGCCGATCTCGGGGGAGGACAGGTTTGTCAGCTTGCGCATGAGATAAACCGCAACCTGCCGGGCTTCCACCGTACCCCGGTTTCTTTGGGTTCCCCGCAAGGTGGGCTCGTCCACGGAGTAGAACTTGCAAACCTGGCTGATGACCAGCTCCGGGGTGGGCAGGGTGTTGCCCTCGCCTTTTTTGAACATATCGTCGATGGCCCGGGAGACATTGGGAAGATCCAGGGGCATATTGTTAAGATCCCGGTAGGCCATGATCTTCTTGACAGTGCCCTCTAACTGACGGACATTGTTTGTGATGTTCTGGGCGATGTAGTCGCATACATCTGCCGGCAGCTCCAAGCCCAAATGGATGGCCTTGTTCTTAATAATGGCCATACGGGTCTCATAGTCGGGAGGCTGAATATCCGCCATCAGACCGGATTCAAAACGGCTTTGCAATCTTCCCTCCAAAGTCAGCATATCGCTGGGCTTGCGGTCGGAGGTGAGGACGATCTGGCGGCCGTTTTCGTGGAGGGCATTGAAGGTATGGAAGAATTCTTCCTGGGTGACCTCTTTACCGGCGATAAACTGAATATCGTCAATTAAGAACAGATCCACTTCCCGGTATTTGCTGCGGAAGGCAATATTATCACCGGTACGGATAGCCTCCATCAATTCAACGGTGAACTGCTCGCCCTTGGTATTCAAAATCTTGGCATTGGGATTCTTGGCATAGATGCCATTGGCAATGGCGTGGAGCAAATGGGTCTTGCCCACACCGGGAGGGCCGTAAATAAACAAAGGGTTATACACCATACCGGGGTTGTCCACCACCGCCTTGGCCGCATTGTTGGCCAGCTGGTTGGTGGGGCCCACCACGAAATTCTCGAAGGTGAACTTGGGATTGATGTCCATGATCACCCGGGTGTCTTTGTTCTGATATTTTTGCAGCTGTTCCTGGTCCAGCACACGGAGCTTTGCCTTGGAATCAAAGATTTCCTGCAGCGCCTCGTGAATGTAGGGCGCGCAGCGGTTGGCGATGGTCTCCCGGCGAAATTCATCGGGACAGAAAATAATCAAGTGTTCATCGGTAAGCTCCAATACCTGGGTATCGTCAAACCAGGCAGATACTGTGGAGGCGGTCAGCCGCTCTTCCAGATAGCTTATGATCTTCGCCCAAACATAGGCTGATGAAAACATAAATTTTAACTCCTTTCTTCTGTAAAAAGACGGGTATTTTGTCGATAAAAATCGGAAAAAACTGTTAATAATTTTTCACCCTGCATTATACCATAAAGCCCTATAAAAAACAAGCTTTTTTTAAGCAGGATACAATATTAAATATAATCTATAATATAGACATATCTATAGTTATAGAATTGAGAGTAGAAAGTTGAAAATGGAGAATGAAAATTGCACCGAAAATGGCAGAGTGATTGAGAAGGCATTTTTACTTGCTATTTTGTTTTTTGACAGGTATAATAAAAACAGAACACAAATAATTCTCAACTCTCAATTCTCAATTTTCAATTCTAAGGAGGATTATTATGGACCCTATTTATGTGACCGGTCATCGCAATCCCGATACCGACTCCATCGTAGCCGCTATGGCCTATGCCGCCCTGCGCAATGCCGTGGGCGACCGGGAATATGAAGCTGCCTGCTTAGGCCATGTTTCCGATGAAACCAATATCGTTTTAAATCGCTTTGGCTTCCAGCCCCCTAAGCGCATCCACAGTATGTACACCCAGGTCCGGGACTTGGATTTCGACACCCCGCCCTTTTTAAGCACCGCTGTCACCGTGGGCCGGGGCTGGGAGACCCTGCAGCAGCAGAAGGGCATTTCCGCCGTGCCTGTTATCAAGGAAGACGGCACCCTTTACGGTATGCTCTCGAGGGAGAATGTGGCAAGCTACAATATGGAGCTGGGCTCCGGTGTATTGGCCCCTGTGCCCCTTTTCAATGTGCTTTCCGTGCTGGAAGGCAAGGTCTTAAACGATGCCGGTGAACACACCGATACCCTAAGCGGCGAGCTTTTCATCGCCCTGCCCCAAAACCGGGAAAATCTGCTGTTCCACAAGAAAGAATCCATCGTCCTTTGCGGCCACCAGCCGGATATGATCCGCCGGGCGCTGGAGATGAATGTGAACTGCCTGGTGCTTTGTCAGGCTGAGCTGGACCCGGAGCTTCGGGAGATGGCTACCCAAACTTGCATCATCTCCACCCCCTTTGATGCTTACCGGGCCGCAAGACTGATCTTCCAGGCCGCCCCCATCGGCAGAATCTGCCGCACAGAGGGCCTTGTGTGCTTCCACTTAGAGGACAAGGTGGACGATGTAAAAGAGCAGGTGCTGAAATTCAGAGAGCACTGCTACCCCATTTTAGACGAGAACGAAAAGGTCGTTGGCGTCTTGACCCGCTACCACCTGCTCCGCCCCCGGAGAAAACGGGTGGTGCTGGTAGACCACAACGAGGTATCTCAGTCCGTACCGGGCCTTGAGGAGGCTGAGATCTTAGAAATCATCGACCACCACCGCTTAGCCGATATTCAGACCACCAATCCCATCTATGTACGCAACGAGCCTGTGGGCTCTACCAATACCATCATCGCCGGTATGTTCCAGGACAGAGGTCTCATTCCCTCTGAGAAGATGGCCGGTATGATGGCTGCCGCCATTATTTCTGACACGGTTATGTTCAAATCCCCCACCTGTACCGAGCGGGATATCCGTACCGCCGAGCGGATGGCAAGAATTGCCAATGTGTCGCTGGAAGAACTGGGCAGAGAAATTTTCTCCGCCTCTTTGGAGCACCGCACCGAGGAAGACCTGCTCTTTGCCGACTACAAGGACTTCCACATCGCCGGCCACGATTTTGCGGTATCCCAGGTCACCTGCGTGGACAGCCCCAAAATGCTGGAGCGGAAGGCTGCCTTCTTAAAGCTGATGCAGGAAGAAAAGGAAAAGAAGAACCTGTCCATGATGATCCTCATGCTCACCGATGTGCTGTTAGAAGGCACCCAGCTTATCTATGTGGGTGACGATGAGGTCATTCAGAATGCCTTCGGTGTCAGCCCTCGGGACAATACCCTGTTCCTGCCCGGTGTTATGAGCCGGAAAAAGCAAATCATCCCCATGCTTTCCGCCCTGTGGGGCTAAGAGAATGCAAAATGCAAAGTGCAAAATGCAAAATTGATGTGTCGGCAAAGCCGACTTATTGAAATCATTGCCGAAGGCAATCCCTTCATTTTGCATTTATCATTTATCATTTTGCATTAACAATTTCTACCGGGGGGTAGAAAAACAGAAGAATTTATGTTATAATACCGATTTAGAAACCGGGAAAGGGGAAAAATCATGGGTTTTGAAAGCCTTTTGGGCAATGAGCGGCTGAAAGAAAACCTGCGTGTCAGTATGGCCCGTGGCCGCATCTCCCATTTTTACCTCATTTCCGGTCCTGCCGGTTCCGGTAAGCATACCCTGGCGAAGCTTTTGTCTGCGGCGCTCCAGTGCCAAGGGGAAAGTAAGCCCTGTATGACCTGTCCTGCCTGCCGTAAGGTGTTAAACGACACCCACCCCGACTGCATCACCGTGGTAGACCCTGACCATAAGACCGTGGCGGTGGATATCGTGCGGAATGCCCGGGCGGATATGTATGTGATGCCCAACGAGGGACAGAAGAAAATCTACATTTTTCCCCAGGAACTGCGGATAGAAGGTCAGAATGCCCTTTTAAAAATTTTGGAAGAACCGCCCCAGTACGGTGTGTTCATCCTGCTCACCGACAACCCGGAAAAGCTCCTGCCCACTGTCCGCTCCCGGTGTACAGAACTCAATTTGTTGGGCTTGCCCGACCGGGTAATGGAGCAGGCATTGAACCGGGAATTTCCCAATGCAGACCCGGGTAGCATTGCCGCAGCCATCAGTCGCAGCGGCGGATTTTTGGGACAGGCCAAGGCGCTTTTGGAGCAGGGGGCAGAGGTTTCACCCCAAACAGAGGGCTTTGTGAAAGCCTTTGCAAAGCGGGACGAGCTGGGTTTGGTGATGACCCTTGCAGGTATGGAAAAATGGAAACGGGATGCAGCCATCCCGGAATGGCAGCTTTGGCTGCAGCTTTTGCAAAGCGCCCTGTCCTCCCATAGCGGACAGCCCCCGGTGTCGCCTTTGGCCCGGGAACTGGCATTAAGACCCTCCCGGGATTTGGTGGAGGCCATCGCCCAGCTGCAGAAAATCATAGAATATGCCCAGGGCAATGTATCTGTCGGCGCCATCTGCGGCTACCTGCAGCACGCCCTGCGATAATGAACAATTACAAATTATTTTCAGTCAACCGAAAATCCTGTCATTCTGAGCGACTGAAAGGAGTCGAAGAATCTACGCATTATCAGTACGGATAAAGAAATATTCGGTGCGAAGATCCTTCGACTACGGGCTAACGCCCTCTGCTCAGGATGACAAGGTTGTTTGTTGCCGATGGACAATTTGTAATTAACCAAATAGGAGTAAATATATGACTGAAGAAATTTTGACAAATGACCTGCCCCAGGAACATGAGGTGGTGGACATCCAGTTCCGCCCCGGGCAGAAGATATACTTTTTTGATCCGGCTGGCCTAAAACTGAAAGCCGGCGACCATGTGATCATCGATACCGCCCGGGGTATGGAGTACGGCTATGTGACCGGCGGCAACCACAAGATCGCCCGCAAGGACATCGTAGCCCCCCTGCGCCAGGTAATTCGCATTGCCAATGACCAGGACGAAAAGGCTGTTGCGGACCACCGGGAAACCGAGAAAAAGGCTTTCTCCGTGTGTATGCAGAAAATTATGGAGCTGGAGCTGGATATGCAGCTGGTCAGTGCTGAATGTTCTTTTGACGGCAGCCGTATCCTGTTCTTCTTCACCGCCGACGAGCGGGTGGATTTCCGGGAGCTGGTAAAGCTGCTGGCCAATACCTTCCATACCCGCATTGAGCTGCGTCAAATCGGTGTCCGGGACAAGGCCAAGATGGTTGGCGGCTTAGGCATCTGCGGCAGACCCTTCTGCTGCGCCAGCTTCTTGGACGATTTCCAGCCCGTGTCCATCAAGATGGCCAAGACCCAGTCTTTGAGCCTGAACCCCACCAAAATCTCCGGTACCTGCGGCAGACTGATGTGCTGTCTGAAATACGAGCAGGATGCCTACGAAGACCTGCTCCGTACCGCTCCCAAGGCCGAGTCCTTTGTGGACACCCCCGAGGGCCGCGGCACGGTCACCGAGGTGGATTTGCTCCGCCAGCAGGTGAAGGTCCGCCTGGAGGACCGGCCGGATACCCTTGTCACCGCCAAGAACGAGGATATCGCCGTTTTCCGCAACGGCAAGGCCAAGAAGACCGACGAGCCCATTCCCGCCGATTGGGCGCCCATCTCCGGCGGAAACTCTGGCCGCCGGTTCAAGAAGGTGGAGGAAGTGGCAGAGGAAGCACCCATTTTGGATTCCATCAAGCTGCGCTACTCTGAGGAGACCATTGCCGACCAACTGGATGCCCCTGCGGAAGAGCCTAAGAAGGAGAATTCCCGCAATCGCCGCCGCCGCAGAGGCGGTCAAAAGCCTGTAGGGGCCGGCGCCCCCGACGGCCCTAAGCCAGCAAAGGAGACTCCCAAGGAAGCCCCCAAGGCAGAAAAGCCTGCTGAAAAGGCCGAGAAAAAGCCCAATCACCGCCGCTTCCACCGCCGCCGCCCCCCAAAAAAAGAATCCTAACCAAAACCGGGAATGACCCATCGGTCATTCCCGGTTTTTTAATGGACAGCTGGCACTATCACTATAACACGGCTTTTTGCAAAAATCTTCTCGTTTTTTTATCAACCTTATGGGTTTTAAACAATTCGTAAACAATGTATCCGCACCCCTTGTCAAAAACCGGTCAAGACCATATAATAAGGATAATCTACAACGCACTATGTCATTGCGAACCAGTGACCGATGTCACTGGTGTGGCAATCTCCAAAGAATCGGAATGACAAAGCGGTACGGAAAACGAGGGTATGTATGGACAAATTACGGAATTTTATCCGGCATTTTATGGCCGGCCGCTACGGCACGGACAAGCTGAATATCGCCATTCTTACCGCCGGTGTGGTTGTGTGCCTTTTGGGAATGTTTCCGCTGTTTATTCCCATCAAGCTGGTGCTGTCCACGGTCTCCTGGGCGCTGATGTTTTGGGCGATTTTTCGTTGTTTCTCCCGGAATACCTATAAACGCTATCAGGAAAACCGGAAATACCTGCGCTTTATGGAGCAGCTGAAAGACCGGCAGCACCGCTATTATACCTGTCCCCGCTGCCACCAGCCGGTGCGTGTGCCCCGGGGCAAGGGTAAAATTGCCATCACCTGCCCCAAGTGCAAGGAAAAGTTTATCAAAAAGACTTAGTTTCATTGTCATTGCGAACCAGTGACCGATGTCACTGGTGTGGCAATCTTTTGTAGATTCCCACGCCAGTGTGCGCACTGGCTCG
>JAFZDL010000078.1 GCA_017561205.1 Oscillospiraceae bacterium
AGTCATAAGTACATCGAGTGCAGACTGTGCGTCTGTAAATACCTTTTCATCGCTGTTTATTACAGCACATACTATGTTGTTTTGTTCAACTGTTTGGATGGTCATTTGTCTTACCTCATCAAATTCTTATTTATCGAACTGCTTTGTACTATTATATCATATAGTCATAGATAATTAAAGAAAATCAGAGCAACTTTTTGTAACACTTTTTAGAAATCGGTTGAAAAAAGAACTTTTTTGTGCTATAATAGGGCATCCGAACCGCAGTACCGCCCACTTCAAGATTTTGCTGTCAGAAAAATAGTGACAGCAGGTTTTGACAGCAAAAACCTGTGATAATACAGATAATAGAGATAATTCGCATACAAAGAGTTCCTATTATCGTCGAAAACGAGAACTTTTTGGTAGGTTTCGGTGTATAAGACATTGAATGGGAATGACCCCGTGTGGCTATCGGGTTCTTAAAATAGTTTTAAAAACACCGTATTTTGTGGTAACCACCACAAAATACGGTGTTTTTTGTTCTTCTTTTACACAATTCAAAATCTGTCATTTTGAATTTGACCAACTTTTGACCAACGGTTTCCCGCTTGAATATTTCTATATATACTTGCAAAGATTTATTTTAAGTGGTAATATTGTTGTAAAGATACATTTTTCCCGCAAAACCGATTGGCTAAAATTCTTATTCACGGAGGTGTTTTATAATGAGCAACATCTATCCTTCTATCTCAGAAAAGCTTGCCGCACTCAATATAGATATTTATCATTACGGGGATATTGTCCGCTGTTACGCTCTGGCAAAGCTCAATATAGAGCACTCCAGAAGGACTGATTACACAGACGGGATTCACACGGCAGAGTTTGATACGGAGGTCTCCCATTATCAATTACTGCTCCCTGATGTGAAACCGTACTATGACAGCGCAGCTTTGCTCGGTACTGTGGAATATATTGAATCATAAAATTCTTCTGCTCCCGTCATTATCAAATCATCTGCCATGATTTGTTTCCATTCTTATCAAGCTCGTATCAATACCCGTCTGTATTTTAAGCTCTCTATCATTCTGCATTATAACAGATCTTCTTCAGTTATCAAGACAAAAATTGCTCCGATGCAGGATTTCCAAGGACAGAAAGTCATTACAATCCGTCAGGGGCATCCGGAACATGCAGGAATGAAAATCGCCTGTGGTGTGCTTCAAAAACATGACGACAAAAAAGCTGGGACGGAGATATGCCAATGTCACTAAGTTAGCGACATTGGTCTAAGAGGTATTCCCACAACGAATGAGTGCATCCCGGTTGGGATGACTTTTCTTTATGCAACAACTGCCGTCCTATTTTCGGACGACGGCAAACCGTTTGTATCTTAGATATGGATTATTTTTTGGTGAAGTTAACGGTAACTTCTGTGACGCAGGGTGTTCCACAGCCGCACTTTGCGCCCAATTCCAACTTGTACTGAATGAATCCCTTCAGATTCAGCGAGGAAACGTCTGCTCCGTTTTCAAAGCTATCGGACCATGGAGCATTTTCCAGAGCTTCTTCCGTTTCAGCGCAGCGAAGCTGCATTTTTATCCATGTCTTGATACCATTGGTTGCGACCCAACTGACTTTTGCCGGCTGAACACCTGCCGGTACCTCATATACTTCGGAATAATAGTATTCACTATCAGAGCGGTCCATGATGTTTCCAATATCCACGGAGCACATGCCGTGGGGGCCACGGCTGGGAAGCTCTGTATAGCGCTGCTCATTAATACCATCCGGGCCGCCCCAGAAGATGTAAGAATTGTTGACATGATTGCCGTAGGCCTTGTGGCTTGCAACAGCCAGATCCATATAGCCGTCTCCATTAAAGTCGCCGGACATACATCCGCAACCGGAATGATTAAATATATCCATGAAGTTATCCAGATGGAACATCCTATCGGCAGATTGGAAATACATCTTGGAATCGATGTCGCGGCAGCGGCCGTTGTTATAGGCCGTACCGTAAATATCCAGCAGGCCATCGCCGTTGAAGTCTTGGATGGTAACTGCGTTGGAGCAGTGGGTGGGCAGGAAGGACTTTCTGTTTTCGCTAAAACCATTAGGGCCACCCCAGTAGATCACAAATTTACCCTTTTCGCTTGGTATGGAGTGGCCCTTGGTCAGATGGCAGGCGAGCACAAGATCCAGATAGCCGTCACCGTCCAGATCCGCAGCATTGGCAGCGGAAACGCCGTCGGTTGCCAGCACCTGCATTCTCTCGGTACTGTAGCCTTCCGGACCGCCCCAGAGAATGAAACTGTTTGCGCCGGTAATCTGAGATACGAAGATATCCAGCCAACCGTCACCATTATAATCTGCCGCGTGCATCCAACGGATATTGCCAAAATCAGGGACAAGCGCATTCTCTTCGTCGGAGTAATCGGAGTAATCGAGATCCATATCTTCAACATCCCAGGGGAAAGGAACAAAGGTCTCAGGATGAGGGCCGAATACGATCTTTTTCATAGTATATCCGTCAGGACCGCCCTCGAAGATCCGCATTTCCCGATTCCGGATACCGCCAAAGGCAAAGTCCAGATAACCGCTGTGGCGGAAATCTCCCACTGCAGCGCCATGGGCGAGGATCGTATCAAAGCAGAATTTATTATCCTTGTGGAAACCAGCTTCGCTATTACGGTAAATGGTTGCACCGGGATCCAGGTGAGGGGCGTTTTCTGCGCAGGTCACCACCAGAAGATCAGGCCGGCCACTATCGTTCATGCTGATGGGAATGCAGTCAACAGAGGCACAGCCTGGCAGTTCAATGCGCCGGTCAGCGCAATATCCGTCTTCGCTGCCCAAATAGATATAGATATCCTCAAGACCCAGCTTTGTTTCGCCTTCGTGGTTGATAACGGCAATTTGATGTCTACCGTCTGTATAGGTTCTGCCGGTGATGATCCGGGAAGCTTCGCAGGCGCTGATCGTCCATTCCCTTTTGGGTGTTTTATCTTTACAAAAGCTAAAGACTTCGTGGGTGATCTCCAGGTTGTTAGATTCACACCGCTGGCAAACGAACAGATAGTTTTGACCGCCATCTTCCATGGGACCTACAAACAGCGTATAGGCCGACCGAAGGGGGATACGGGTAGCCTTTTCTATGTCATAATGATCGGAATCCCACAGAATAATCAGATCCTCTACTGCATCGTAATCCGTTGAGTAGGAAATGATGATATCCTCGCTGCCATCACCCCGCAGATCGCCCACGGTGGCGTGGACAACGCCTGCATAACGATAGGGGCTGATCTTATGGGTAATGGAAGCCGGGTCATATGCGCGGAAACGGAATTCTTCGTGAATCGCTCTGTCTTTGCCAAAGCTTTCGAATACAGCGTATTCGCCCTCAGCACGGAAGACCATTTGCTTGCCTTTCAGCGTTACGGTATTCGTTACCCATGCCCGCCAGCAAAGGAGCATTCTGTTTGCGGTGGTGGAGGCAGCACCGGCATCGTTCATATCCAGCGCTTTCCCGAAAACTGTTTTGTTTTCAATGTTCAGTCCGTTTTTGCCGCCCCAGAATACCGTCATATCTCCGGTGCCACCGTTGACAACACACAGATCGTCATAACCGTCACCGTCATAGTCGCCAACGGTCATGGAAATGGCGTTGATTGCAAGATCCTCATATTTGCATGCCTGAATGCCAAGTTCTGTGTAGGGAAACAGGCGGATCTTTTTACCGCTGATGAAGGCCAGATCCTTTTTACCGCAGCCCTTAAAATCACCGGCTACCACACCGAAAGCATTGGGAACGGTAAGCTCCGTGCGATACTTTTCGCAAAGTCCCTGTTCGCTGCCGTAGTAGACCACAGCGGTAATATCGGCCAGGACGCCGTTGTGTTGGCATGCGACCACCAGATCGTCAGTGCCGTCGCCGGAAAGATCAGTGAAAATGGCATCAAAGGAACCATTGGTGGGAAGCTTCAGAGGTTCTTCCTGCCCGAAACGATCATAGATGTACAGAGGAGGCCGTTCGTTCATACTGTGGCTGTTGGCAATGGGAATATCCACATAGCCGTCTACATTGACATCAAAATTAAAAATACGCTGCAGCGTACCGTTGGCGGTGACATAAAGATTTTGTCCACCGTTGCCGAAGGTTCCTTTTCGAAAGGCCTCAAAGCCTTTGGTTGTCCATTTCATAAAAACATGTCCTTTCTGCTTCAATTAATACTGATGTATTTATATGGTTGTAGTTTATGGGCAAGCTTTTTGGCTGCTTTCCCGGATGACCAATGAGGATTGGATTTCATAGCATTTTGGTTGGTGATTCGGATTTTGAAGGTAGTCCATCATAACATCAAATGCTTTTCCGGCCATTGCGGAATAGGGGTAAGATACCGTGGTTATGGGTATCGAAACCAAAGAAGCAAGAGGAAGATCGTCAAAACCTACGATTTTTACATCTTCCGGAATATACAGCTTCCTTTGTTTTTTGGGAGAGGCGTGCTTAATGATTCGCATAACCTCCACAGCAAGTAAATCGTGAACACAGAACATGCCAAGAGGAAGGTTGTCACCGGAAGCGACTGCATTCTCAAGCAAATTCCGGACAAATCGATTTACATCTCTTGCCCGGAGTTCATCGTTAACACCCGATACAATGCAAATGATAAACAAGCCTGTTCCCCGATCCGTCCCGCCCGAAGTTAAACCCTTTATTAAAGATTTTCATATCAAGCTCCTAATTAGTTAAATCTTTTAACTAAAGATAGCATATATTTATATTTATGTCAAGTTTTTTATGTCAAGTTTCTTATCCGTAGGTACAAAAAGCTGCGTACACCATTCGTGAAAATCATCTCGACAGATAGAATCAGACACAGATTCCGCTTGGATTGCGCAATAGGGTCGCCCGGATTACGTAGCCCCACCGCCTAACTTGAATACGGAAAGAACGATCCTATTATGGATCATGAACATGACAACGTTAAGTCCATATGAAAACTCTTTTTATCTATATGACAGCTAAAATGATGGACTTTGCGCGTCGGAGGTGGCTGCTTATGGTATTTGACCTGAATGCAAATATCCGCCAAGCAGTCCGCAAAGAAACCATACGAACCACAAAATAGCGGTAGTAAAAGGTGAAACGCAAAGAATCTGAGTAATTCATCAGTTAGAAGTTGATAATTTAACCCTGCACTATTGAAAAAATCGAGCCAATGCGATATAATCTTCGAAATTACACGTAATACCATAAGCACAAAGTGTTATAAGGAGATTGAAAAACATGAAATTAGGTATCGTTGCTCAGCGGCCTTTTTTCATAACTCCTTATAAATCCATAAAATCCCTATAAATCCTTGCGGCACAAGGACTTTTTGGGATTCGGACAAAAATGTATCTTCATGTATCTCCACGCATCTCAATGCCAAAAAGGTGTGCAAAAGGTGTATGGAAAAAGTGAAACAACCGAGAAAAACCAATGCAACAAAGACTATAACAACACCCCGTCTTCACAAAAAGACGGGGTGTTCCGCTGTTCAATATGCAATTCTGAAATAATCCAAATATGCCTTAAAACGATCTTGGGCAGTGAGGCAGGTGTCCATAAGGAAGCCTTTTTCGCGATCCCATTCTTTGAGGCCGCGGTAGTAGAACAGCTTCAAGTTGTCCTCAATGATGAACGGAACAATGTTATGCTTCAAGCACTCCTTAAAGAGGATCAGACGGCCTACACGGCCATTTCCGTCCTGAAAGGGATGAATGCGTTCAAAGGCCACATGGAAGGCTACGATGTCCTCAAAGGTCTTAGAGGGCAATGTATTGTACTCTGCCAGCAACTTGCGAATCTCATTGGCAACATTCTCCGGCAGTGTGGTGTCGTTACCGCCTACCTCGTTGGGTAATTTCTTATACTCCCCTACCGCAAACCAATCTTTGCGGCTATCGCTAGTACCGGTCTTCAGCACAAAATGCAGTTCTTTGATGAACTTCTCTGTCAGCGCAGAGCCTGCCTGATCGATCACCATATCGATGCACCGGAAATGGTTAGCGGTTTCGATCACATCGTCTACATTGACAGCTTCATTTTCAAAACCGATGGTGTTGGTTTCAAAGATATACCGAGTCTGGTCGTGTGTAAGGTGGCTGCCCTCAATGTGGTTTGAGTTATAGGTCAGATCGATCTGAATTTTATGATAGATACCACCGGTCATCTTAGAAGCTTTCTGTTCTCTCAGAATCTGCAGCAAAGTAGGTGTATCGTTTTTCTTGTTTGCACGCTCCGGCTTCTGCGCATCCTCCGGAATGTACCAAGTCTTGCCAATAAGTTTGGCATCAGCAATTCTGCCGCGAGCGCAGTAATTTCTCACACTTCGTTCAGAAAGTCCCCATTTTTCAGCCATTTTTGCCACAGATATATATTCCATAGTAACCTCCCCGCAAATTTTCTTGATCTTATTATACCACATTACCGGCAAAATATCAACACTGTTTTGAGTTTTACCAAATCTTTATTGCCGATAGAACGCAAATAACTAAATCATGACATGTAACAACGGCAGAGAGGTTTAACCTCCCTGCCGTTCAGTCTGTCGAAAAATCCCAGCTTTACTGAGCTTTTTCGACAGACTGAAGCGCAGATGAATCCTATCATCTGCGCCTTTTTCATAGCTGAGCGAAAGCCGATTATAATAGAAAAATATGCGTCAATCTTTCAAATGGAAGGCCTCTTTCAAATTGTCGATTTCTTCTTTGGAGATGTGAACGATATCACCGATTGCAGCTGCATTGATGATGGAGTGAGCGGTGGATTCCATGACTTCCAGCCGATCAAAGGCCTGAAGCAGAGTATTACCGGTAACGATGACACAGTCATTCTCCACCATGGCTGCAGGTGTGACCTCGCCAAAGTAAGCAGCGGTCAGATCCTGCTGGGTATAATTCTGTCCGTAAGGCATCCGCTTTACATCCCGCAAAAGAATGTAACTTTCCGGGATTGTTCTGGGATCAAACACCGCATCCGTCACTGCAAATGCCATAGCGTGGACTGGCTGAGCCAAAAGGACTGCCCCGATCTCCGGGTGAGTATTGTAAATCTTCTCATGCAGGCCAACAGCCCGGGAAGGAATTTTCCCCATTTCCCGCATACCTGCCTTCACCCGCACCAGATCATCCTCCTCTAAGTAAGCACGGTCCATACCGTATGGCGTGATCAAAAAACTGCCGTCAGACAGGCGAACAGAATAAGTTCCCTGAGTAGCTGTAAACAGTCCCTGCTTGTAGGACCGACGAATCAGTGTGATCATATCACGGCGGGCAGCCAATTCTTCTACACTACGACTGTTTGAAATAAAATCATCCATCTTCAGATGGGTACGAGTCTGGGCAACTTCATGTGCTGCCTTTTCCAGCGTTCTGAGTTTGCCGATTTTGTTTGCCAAAATCTCCAAGTTGGCAGTATATTCCAGTGTTTCAAATTTCTGAAACGCCGTAAACATATCCTCTGCACCGATACAGACACCATGATTTTCCAGAAGTACGATGTTGCAATTTTCCGCAAAGCATTTGCCGATATTCCCCCCCAACTGATCACTGCCAGGGACAGCATAGGTAGCGATCTTGACCTCCGGACACATTTTCTGCACAGAAGGCATCAGGTCCAGGTTGGGACACTTGCGCACAATAGAAAAAGCAACCAGCGCAGGGGGATGAGCGTGGAGCACCGCCTTTAGATCCGGCCGCATCTTATAGATAGCTGCGTGGAACGGCAACTCCGAAGAAGGCTTATGCATACCAAGCACCGTGCCATCTTCCTTTACACAGACAATGTCATTACGATTCAAAGTGCCTTTGTCCACACCTGCCGGTGTGATCCAGATATTGCCGTCCTCATCCATAATGGACAGGTTGCCGCCGGAGGTGGTGGTCATGCCCTTGTCGTAAATACGCTGCATAAACATAACCAACTGGTCAGCGGGATGGATGTAGTTGATATTCACATACTCACTCCTTGCTCATTTTTTCTCATTGAGTGTGCTGCGGTATTTTTCACTCTCCCAATTGGCGATAAAATTTCTTGCCGCATCACTCATAGTAGATACAGTATAACCGTTTTTCTGCACATTTTCAACAACAAAGAATATTGCCGTGAGCACTTCTGTAAGTGCCTGCGCCTTTTGCTTGCTCATGCGCAGCAATAATTCACCGGTTTTGGTACTGGACACCGCCTGACCCTCATCAATGACATCCTTGTCCTGAAAATATGTACCCACCAAAAATACCATTTGATCGGGATAAAGCGGCTCATAGAGGAGCTGGTCCTGGGTATAGATGCAGTTTTCCAAATGCTCTTTCAGGTACGGGGTGGTAGCCTTATAAACACCGCCGGCCAATTCCTTAATGGTGACTCTGGGGAAAGCATTTTCCGCCAATCCGTAATGGGCAGCCAAACGCACATTGGCGTCTGCGTGGATGGCAAGACAACTGACCACATCGTCATCATGCACGATAATGCCGTGATTCTGCATAATAATCACCGAAGGAATCCGGCCGGTCTCCTTTTCCACCCGATTCAACTCGTCCCGAATGGTAAAGGCCAACTTTGCACCCGGGTCCTGGTAATCAACCCAGCCCCAACTGTAGGGTGCATGCTGAAACGCTTTTTCCACCACTTCCCTGCCGCCAATGGCACAGGCAGCCATATTGGCATACACGCTGTGGGTATGGAGTACATAGGTCTTCAAAATAGAGTGAAAACCTGCCTCCACAGAGGGGCGCAAAGTAGGAAGTTTCTCAACCCGCTGAATATTCTCCTTGATGCACTGGGTGCCGGCAGCCTCACAGTCTTCAAAATTCTCCGGATCATTTTCCCAATAGAATTTCCGAAGAGCAATGCCGTCTACCACCGCATAACCATTGTCCTTTTCAATATCCTTCAGACAGAAACCGGAAGCCTTGATAACCATTTGACCGTTTTTCAGTTTCACAGAGGTGTTACCGCCACCGCCCTGCACATAGTCCGCACGACTGCCGCCGATATGGGAAAACTTGATAAACGCCTCCATGCGTTGTTCATCAGTTTCACAAAACACAGTTATATACCTCTCTTACTCAGCACTTCATATTCATAAGCCTGCACATCTGCGAACCAATATCCGTCCGCAGGTGCGCCGCAAATACGACAGTACTCGTCCCAGACCTCACCAAAGGGCATGGTCTTCATTTCTTCCTGGATCACCATAATTTCAGTCCAGTTATCGGCATTCTGCATTTCTGTCAGATCCGGAGCGCACAGCGCCATCAGCAGCGCCTTCTGCACATTGCGCAGTCCCACCGTCCAAGCTGCAATGCGGTTAATAGACGCATCAAAATAGTCAAGTGCAATCTTGACGCTGCCTTCCAAGCCGCCGCAGCGGACGATTTCCTTACAAAGTTCTTTTGTTTCATCATCCAGCAAAACAACGTGGTCACTGTCCCAGCGGATAGGGCGAGTGATATGCAGAGCAATTTCCGGGAAGAAGGCCAGCAACGCAGGAATCTTGTCGGAAACCACTTCCGTAGGATGGTAATGACCGTTGTCCATCAAGGGAATGCATTTTTCTTTATTCATGGCCGCATAACTTAAGGAAAATTCCGCCGAACCAACAGTATAGGCTTCCACTCCAATGCCAAACACCTTGGATTCAACACAAGGTTTGACCTTTTCAAAATCATAAGGTTCAGACAAAATTTCATCAATGGCCTGCTTATAACGAATCCGAGGTCCAATACGATCTGCAGGAATATCCTTAAAGCCGTCACCGGTCCAGATATTCATGATGCAGGGCTGGCCCAGCTCTTCGGCAAGGTATGTAGAGATACGGATACAAGCCTTGCCGTGGTCAATCCAGAATTTGCGGATCTCAGGATCCGGAGAGGAAAGGGTCAGGCCATTGGACTTGGGGTGGGAGAAAAAGGTGGGATTAAAGTCACAGCCCAACCCCCGCTCCTTGCAAAAGGCCACCCACTTGGCAAAGTGCTTGGGCTCCAGCTTGTCCCGGTCTGCCCACTCCCCTTCTTCAAAGATGGCATAAGAGGCGTGCAGATTCATCTTCTTGGTTCCGGGGCACAGCTTCAGTACCATATCCAGGTCAGCCATCAATTCTTCGGGAGTTCTGGCTCTGCCAGGATAATTGCCGGTGGTCTGAATGCCGCCGGTAAGGGGCTTCGTGGGGTCGGTGTCAAAGCCACGGACATCGTCACCCTGCCAGCAGTGCAGGGATACGGGAACATTCTTCAGCTTCTGGATTGCAGCATCGGTATCAATACCAATGGCAGCGTATTTTGCTTTTGCTTCCATGTAGGACATATTAGATTACCTCCATTTGGATCTTCAGGTTACCCAGCGCCGTTGCCTCGATAGGCAGAGCGATCACCTGTTTACCGGTTGCTTCCTCGGTTAGTTTGTTTAAGAATCTATTCTTGGCACCGCCGCCTACGATATAGAGCTTTTCATAACTACAGCCTGTGTTCTTCTCCAGTTCGTCAATCGCCTGCCGATAGCTGAGCGCCAAAGAGCGGTAGGCACAGCGGAAATAGTCCCCTGTGGTTTTGAGATAGTTACCGGTCGCTTTGTCAAAAGCAGCCTTCATGCTCTTAGGGGATAAAAAATCCTGTGCGTTGGCCTCCACCAGGATTTCACAATCACTTACTTCTGCCATTCGTACGATTTCCGGGAACGGTGTATCTGGGCAAAGCTCTCGCTGTAATTCATTCACTAGCCACATGCCCATAATGTTTTTCTGATACCGGTTATAGCCAACGCCACCTTCGTTGGAATAGTTGGCTTTTTCGCTTCCGCTGTCCGTGATGGGCTTGGGGGTTTTTACACCCAGCAGGCTCCAGGTTCCGGAGGAAATGTAGGGGTGATTGCCCTCCCCCATGGGAATACCTTCTACGGCGGAGCCGGTATCATGAGTGGCGCAGAGGACGCATTGGATTCTCTCGTATTCGCCCAGCACCGTACCTGGCTGGCTAAGCTTAGGGAAAAGCTGACGTGGATAGCCCAGACTATCCACGATTTCCAGGTCAAATTCCCCAGTTTGGGCGTTTATCATGCCCATGGTGGTGGCGTTGGTATATTCCCGTGCTTTCACGCCACAGAGCTTATACAGCAGGTATTCCGGCATCATCAGCATATCCGTGACCCCATTCAAACGGCCCCGGAACTTGTCATCGTAAAGCTGATAGACCGTGTTGAAGGGCTGGAACTGACAGCCGGTGCGGCGGTAGAGTTCCGCAAAGGGCATCTTTTCGTGAACCTGGTGGATTATCGCTTCCGTACGGCTGTCCCGGTAGGCATACACAGGCCGCAGTTCTTCTTCTCCACGAAACAGCACATAGTCCACACCCCAGGTGTCCACGGACAGGCTGAAAATGTTAGGAAATTCCGCTTTTGCACGGTGGATGCCCTCTTTCACATATCCCACTAGTGCGTCCACATCCCAGACCAGATGCCCGTTTTCTTCGCGGACACCGTTGGGGAACCGATACACTTCTTTTGTTTGTAGCTGCCCCTGCTCCTGCCAGCCCACAATATGACGGCCGGAGGAGGCACCGATATCAATAGCAAGACAATATTTCATTAAAGCAGAAAAGACCTCCCTTCCCGTTGTGGTGCCATTATAGCACAGCCAAAACATGGAAAGGAGGTCTTCATTTATCCAAAAAAGTTACCTGATTTGCAGCCGACAGTTTTTGGGGGAGACCCCGAAGGCTTCTTTGAATATCCTGTGAAAGTAGCCCATATTCTCATAGCCCACGGCTCCGGCGATCTGGTCCACGGTGCGGTCCGTATTTTTCAGCAGAAAGACGGCCTGGGCCAGCCGCTTTTCCTGGACCAACTGGGTGTAAGTCTTGCCGGTCTGACGCTTAATCTCCCGGGACAGGCTGTAAAGGTCATAGTGCAAAAGACTTGCCAGCTCCGTGAGGCTACCGGCGGTGTAGTGGGTTTCGATGTAGGACAGGACACGGAACACTGTGGCCTGTTCCCGGTCCTGAGTATCCAGAGACTCCGTGTGAGCCATCAGCTCCATAAACAGCAGTGCCATGGTCATCTGGCTCATTTTTCGTCGGTTTGGAGACTCTTCCAGAAGGATATGCAGCAGATTTTCAATGAGATTTTCGATGGAACGGATGTCAGCGCCCCGAAAGTGGAGGAAGCCGGCATCACTGGTTTGCCCACAGAGGCAGTCTACCAGAAATCGTCGCAGAGGGGTTTCCTGTTCTTCAATGAGAAGCAGAACGCTGGTGAAAAACTCCGGCAGGATGATGAAATTCACTGCTAGATCTTCAGCTTCCGTGGGAAGGATTTCGTGGGTGGCATTCTGATTCATAAACAACAGATCTCCTTGACGCAGACAGACGGTGGATCCGTTGACAATGTGGATGCTCTGACCGGCGCACATGTACACCGCCTCCACGTAGTCGTGTCGGTGCTCCGGAAAGTGGATAAACCGGGTATGTGGCCGGAGCGTAATCAACTTTCCGGAGGCCAGGAGCTTCTGGGCGTTGACGGTATTGTCCCGACCTTCCATGTACAGTGCTCGATCAATTGTGCTACGACCACTGAGAATGGCCTGCTCCTCTGCCGTGACCCGGCTGAGCCTCTCAAGTATATTTGTATCCAATTCCCCACCTCCCAACAAAACTTCTTTTGCAAATATGACAGCGTAATCAAATTATCCTAGCAGAATTATATCCTGAAAGCACAAAGAAATCAAGCGCTTGGTTTGCTTATATTGCCCCTGATAATTCCTGGCTTTCATGTACATAACAGAGGGACTTATGCGTGGTTCTCAGATCAATCCGGGGTGCAATATCCAGTTTGCCTGAAGGGAATATATCTTGTGTTTGAAAACAAGTCTTGAAAAGATTCACACTACATGTTATTATCTTAGCATGAAACTTTCCGTAGCAGTACAGTTAACCTGACCGATGTGCATCCCATCAACCGGATTATAGGCCTAGAAAACTTCATAAAAGCACGACCAACTTTTGACCAACAAAAGTCTGGTAAAAGAAAATAACTGATATAATAGTACTACGTCTCGAATGCTAACATACCAGCAACTACTATATATCTACAAAGCCAAAAATCTCCCATCGAGTGGGAATAACTGATTTTTATATTCTGTGATATACGAGCGTGATGGTTATATAAGCCATCACGCTCGTATCTATATTATACAGATTGTCTTGATTCCCAAGCAAAACGGAGGTCATATGAGGCTATGGACAAAAGTACTGAGGAAGACTGCGACAACGGAACAGTAAATGCTAATTAGAGCACGAAGCTATCGCCAACTATCGAATGATTTTTGTCAAGCGTCGAAAAAAACATTTCGCCGTTCGTCTTTGCGCTTGTTCATTGATATGTGCCGACATACCCAGCGATTCAACCGGAGGGGTCATACCCCGGCCAAATGCGATGCATCGCATGAGGATATAGGCATCTTGACAGCGATCGCAACGGGGTGAACACCTGCATAGTATAATGCGGAAGGTGATGCTATGAATCCTCTGTTTGTTAAATGCGTTTTATCTTTGATTTCTGACCGACATGATGTATAATTATAGTACTTAAGATATTGGAGGTAATGACATGGAGAAAGTATGCAAATTTTTGAAAGATGCCGGTGTTTACTATTTGGCAACTGTGGAAGACGATCAGCCCCGTGTTCGTCCCTTTGGGACCGCCAATATTTTTGACGGCAAGCTGTACATCCAGACCAGCAAGGTCAAGCCCTGCTCTAAGCAGATCCTCGCCAACCCCAAGGTGGAGATCTCTGCTTTCCATCAAGGCACCTGGATTCGCATTGCCGGTGAGTTAGTAGAGGATGACCGGATCGAAGCGAAAAAGTCCATGCTGGATGCTTATCCCAATCTGCGAGGGATGTACGATGAGAACGACGGCAATACGCAAGTTTTTTATTTCCGTAACGCTGTTGCTACCTTCTCTTCCTTCACTTCCGCGCCGGAAACTGTAGAGTTCTAACGAACAGGTTTCGCACCAGAATATGAGCAAACGAAAAGCTTAACATAATCCTTTCCCACATAGTGCCGAACTGGTAAAACCGAGTACAGACAGAAAGTCTGGAACGACTAGCATCGTTCCAGACTTTCATTTTGTATATATGCACAACATATATTATTTTCTCCATCATTCCTGAAAGCCATAGCTTCCCGATACGGGATCCTTGAAGAAGGGAATTTCTGGGGTGAAGAATGTTAAAACGATGAAAACAACGCCGATCATGCAGATCAGGCAAAAAGATATTTGGGAAGACAGGCGGCAGCTGTTTTCTTTTTGAAACAATTTGTTTTCTACCCAAAATACAACACCAGCCGAAAGGAAAAAGATGGCGATATTCAGCCAATCTACCGATACGCCAAAAATACCAGTGTAGGTATAATAAAGCATGGGAACGAAGGTTAATCCAAGCAAGATTCCTACCAGCTTAATACACCAGAACTGTTTGTGGTTCTTACCCCAAAATCTATATTCGATCATAGAAAACAGCAGCATAGGATAATAGATCAACTTCATATGCTCCCATATGGATTCATTCACCGCGGAAAAGATTGCAGCAATCACACCCTGACCGCTTAAATCAAATAAAAAGTGAAGAAAGGTGCCCAGTATAGATGTGAATAGGAAGCCTGCCACATGCCAATAGGAAATAGACTGTTTCATCTGCGTTCCCTCCGCCGCTACTTGATGTGTACAAGTATATTCGCGAAGACACAACAAAAATGACACACAAAGGGACTGCTGCTTTGGTTTGGCAATTATATTTATGGGAATACTCCCCCTGGTGATTATTATGAAAAAGTATTTCCACGGAGCAAACAAATCCGGTCCATATTTCGAGGGCTGGTATTTCAAATGCCAAACACAGGATGGACAATCTCTTGCGTTGATTCCGGCTTTTCACATCAGTGAGAATGGACACCAGAGCGCATCTATACAGGTAGTTGCGGATAAGCAGGCTTGGTATCTGGATTATCCTGCCCCGGCATTTGCAGCGTCCCAAGATTCCCTGCACATTACAATTGGTGAAAACCGTTTTTCGGATACTGGGCTGTATTTGAATTTGGAACAGGATAACCTCTCGCTGTATGGTAAGGTAGAATTTGGCTCGTTTCAAATGCTAGAGGCAGATATTATGGGTCCATTTAAGTGGTTTACCAATATGGAGTGTGCCCACAGCGTGCTCAGCATGCGGCATAGGTTGCAAGGCCGGTTGGAGATAAACGCCAGCGTCTTTGACTTTAGCGGAGGAATCGGTTACATTGAAGCAGACCGCGGCAGATCGTTTCCAACAACCTACCTTTGGACGCAGTGCCTGTGGGATAATTGCAGCCTGATGTTATCCGTAGCAACCATTCCTTTGGGCAAGATGCATTTTACCGGATGTATTTGTGCGATCGTATTGGATGGGCATGAGTACCGCCTTGCTACCTACCGGGGTGTAAGAGTTTTGAATTGGTCGCCTAAGGGTGCCAATTTGCGTCAGGGAAAATACCGACTGGAAGTAGAACTTCTGGATCAAAAGCCTCAGCCACTGCGTGCACCATCTACCGGTAATATGAGCCGTACCATCCACGAAAGCCTCTGCACCAAGGTTCGATATCGTTTTTGGCAGGGCAACGAGCTGTTGTTTGACCATATCGACGATAGCGCTAGTTTTGAATACGCACAAAAGCCGTGAACGATTAGAAATCGCCCACGGCCTTCTGTTTAGCTATAAAACAAAACTTTCCTCACTCAGTGTTTGACAACAATTCTGTATAAACCTTTCAATCATTATTTATAGTTTTTCAAGATGCTTTATGTAAATGTTCCTTGTGTTTTGAAGGTCTGGGAAGTCTCGCAGGTCTTGGGGCCATTTGGTGGGAGTAAACTTAACACGGTCATTTACTTGCAAATCAGGATAACGATCTGCGGAAAAGAATAACCAATGCGTTTCATCATCTTTATAAGGCTCCCCCGTGGGCAACAGTCCATCAATTTTCAGACATCTGTATCCGTTATCTAAGCCTCGATCTTCCTGCACCGTTGCATAGTAATAGCCTTTACTGTCTGAGTAGAGCATTTTGGAATTAATCACACGGCTTTCCAATGCTTGTGCATACTGGGAGCTTAACTGTTCAATCTTGTTTTTCAGTTTTGCGGACGATGTAATAAAGCTTGGATAAACGCGCTTAATAATATCTGTAATAGAAAACATATCATCCGCATTATCTAATCTGCGGATTTTATATTCGCTGTTTAGAAAACCTAACATACAGTTTTCGTTAATTTCAGGCAAAGCGATTACAATCTTGTGGGCATCCAGAAACCAAATAACCCCGGCCTCATTTTGACAATATGCACTCTCGTAGTAATCTTTAGATAATAAGACAATATTAATCGCACTTTGCTGAAGATTAGTTTTGATTTCCCTTGAAATCTCTTCTTCAATATCATTACCAGGAAGAGAGGAACAAAAAATCTTATCCGCCGGGACACCGCACGAAGTCAGAAAGATCTCAATGATCTCTGCAAATTTCTTATCAACACTTCTGTGGCTAATAAAGATTTTATCACCAACTATAGTCTGCGGTGCGGGAGAGCACTGATCGGCTGGTCCATCTTCGCTGTTAATCAAATAGAACTTTAATATTCCCAGCACAGAGTTGGCATCGCGGATTGCAGTGCCATCCCGTAAGAAAATTGCACTATCGATGTTGGGCATATCTGATTCAAAGATATTACGTATTTCAACCAGTAAATCAAATAGATCATTTCGCAGTTGGTCTGCAATATGAACATCTGCTTCATTATAAGCCTTGACCGCCTGTTCAACTTTTGCAATATATTCTTCAATGAACTGTCTCTTTTCTTTTTTCAAGTGTGTTCACATCCTTCTCTTTGACTCAAGCAGGCATCATAGCCCCGCGGGATTTTAGATAGATATCAATATCATTGTTGATATAATTATGCCCGGTGGTGTGGAGCACATCGTAGAACTCATAGATATAATCAAATACACCATAGTCACTGAAAAGCTTAGCAACCGCCTTGCCGGTTAGATTGCGGTGCTGCTTATAGCTTTCCATACAGAATACGGTAAAGGTCATTTCTTTGCTCATAGCCTTATCTCCTTATACATCAGGGAAACGAATAGCTCCTATCTGTTCCTCTTGTTCAAATAGTGAATATAGCATTTGTGTGCTGTATTGCCAGACTTTTGTCTCTTCTTTTTCCAATGCAGCATAAAGCTTGGATGCATACAGTTTCTTAATTGCTTCTTCGTGAGATATATTTTGCTTTTCTGCAATCATTGCTACCAAATCTGCGCTGATATAAGGCATCATTGCCGCAAATTGTTCCTGACTCATAATGTGCCTCCTTATCCGATTTCCTTTGCCTCAATGAACTTTAAGTAGGACAGAGCTTTGTCTGTGTGCAGCGTCCATTGATCCCGAAGTACTTCGGTTTTTAGTTTCTTAACAGTGTATTCTGCGTCGTAAGCGCCTGTTTCAAACAAGCGGATAGATTGATATACATTATCATCAGCAACCGGGCCGATGTGCATATCTTTCATATCACCGACAGGAACACCTTTGCGGTTGTTAACCACAAACTCTAACCATTTCTCGTCGGCAGTTTCAAAATTATCAATGGACAATACTTTAGAAGCTGTATCTAAATCAAATTTATAGACGGACACATATCCAAATGCAGCATTGTGCCGTCTCATCTTGATCCTAGCCCAACGCTCTGCCTGCTCATAGGAGGTGGTTGTATAAAAGCCTACGCCAAAGTCCAAAAAGACGTCGCCCTTTCTAATTTCCGGCTTATCTACAAGGTCAATGCTTCCGTGATATAAGATCATGCTAACCCCTCCATAATTTTCGTAATAGCCTTCTGCTCTTGTCTTAGTGCCAAGAGCATTTTTTCATAATGTTTTCGTAGTTCCAATTGTTCTTTAATTTGAGAAACCACCTCAGGATCTTTTCCGATATATTCGTCGCATACCTTGCCATCCTTGCGGTACTTCAAATAATAATATTCCTTCTTGCGGCAAATCAAAGAGCCCCTTGGGAGTTCTTCGATTCGTTTCTCATATTCTGCAATCATCTGCTCGTTGCGAATAGCTTCATTTTTAACAACAGAATTTATAAGCATATCTATCACCAACTACATTTTACCACACATAGTTAAAAATATCAACCATTTTGTGTGATAACAGCTTATCCCATTTTGTTTCTGTAATTATATTTGTCCAAACCCATTGTTTTGGGAGTACATGCATTACTTATCTTGACATATTTATGCTTTGTGGTAAAATAAACAAGTAGATATTGAGGTGTAAAAGTGTCCGAATTTCCGGTGTATTGCAACATCCGATTTGCTCCGTTTCGCCCAAAAGCTGTGACCGACTTTTGACCAACAAAGCTTAAGTAAAAGAAAATAACCGGTATAATAGCACTACATTTCGAAGGCTGTTATATCAGCAACCACTACATATCCACAAAGCCAAAAATATCTCATCGAGTGGGAATAATCCTACACACCTGAAAAACCCTTATTTCAAGGGCTTTTGCAGTTCTCGTTTCGCTATTGACAGCAATATGACAGCAAAAATTGACTCCGTCCAAACTGGGCGGAGTCGCTTGCATAATATATACGGAGAGAACATATATGGAAAGAGATAAACTAATCTCCCTTGTTACAAAGGCACAGAAAGGCGACCAGGATGCTCTTAACGACCTTTTTAATGCATTCTATAATGATGTGTACTACTTTGCATTAAAGACCGTTAAAGACGAGGAAATTGCTTGTGATGTTACACAGGAGACCTTCGTCGAGATTATAAACACACTCGACAAACTCCAAGAACCTGCTGCTTTCGTCAAGTGGATGAAACAAATTACATACCATCAATGCACACGGTACTTCAAAAAGAAGAAGGATGTCATTGTTGACGAGGACGAAGACGGAAACACCATCTTCGATACCCTTGCAGAAGAAAATTCTGAATTTATTCCCGACGAGGCACTCGACAAGGATGAATTTAAGAATACCATTATGGCAATGATTGACGAACTCTCCGAAGAACAGCGGGCAGCATTGATGATGTTCTATTACGACGAATTAAGCATCAAGCAGATTGCTGAAATTCAGGGCACAAACGAAAACACCGTTAAGAGCAGACTAAATTATGCGAAAAAAGGTATCAAGAAGTCTGTTGAGGACTACGAGAAGAAAAACGGTGTCAAACTCCACTGTGTTGGTGTCCTTCCTCTCTTGCTGTGGCTCTTCAAGGATTACTTTGCACAGTCTGTGCCTGCTTCTGCGACCGTTGTTGCAGAAGGTGTCGCTACTGCGACTGGCACTGCCGTTACTGTTACTGCAACCGCAACGACTACTGCTACCGTCACCTCCGCAACCACCACGGCTGCGGTTGGTGTCGGTGCCAAGATTGCTTCCTTGCCGATAGCAACCAAAATTATCGCAGGTATCGTCGCAGCAACCATTGCAATCGGTGGTACTGTTGCTGTTGTTTCCAATAGAGATAACAACACTTCTGAGGATACTTCCAGTATTGTATCGAGCGAAGGAACCACTACAACCGATGATAATACAACGGGTGAGGATAAATACGAAGAAACCGTCCCAGAGCATACTCCGTACCTTGTACCAGCAGGTGGCAAATACACCACAGTTGATGGCAAAATTTATTGTGCTGGTGAGTATGTAACCACTGCACCGCAAACAGGCGATACATTCGAAACTGCCGAATACACTTATCGGTATAATTTTGAAATGAACCGCAATTGGGAGACGGACAATATCGAGTGGATGCAAATAATAATGGACGGTTGGGGAGTTTCGGTTAATGATAATACTAAAACTACATACTCTCCATTTGACCAATCCATTAATAGTGCTCCCATAAAATCACTGTCACATACATTTATGGGCTGTGCAAATATGACCGTTGCTCCTCAAACCCCAGAAGGTGTCACCGAGTATTATTTCGCATTTGCCCAATGCACATCATTGAAGACGGCTCCGAGCATTCCCAATGGTGCGATTAATCTTAATTCGGCTTTTGTAGAATGTGTTTCCTTAACTGAAACACCGTTTTTACCTGATAGTGTCGACAATATAGGCAATGCCTTTACCTTTTGCACATCGCTTACAACAGTCACAAATTTTCCATCAAATTTAAAGTATATGGCCGCTGCTTTTGACAGATGCGAAAACCTTGTTAATGTTCCCGACTTACCCAATACCGTTGAAGAAATGCCGTGGGCATTCCAAGGTTGCTCATCGTTGGTTAAAGCACCTGTAATTCCCGCAAGTGTAAAAACTATGTATGCTGCTTTTATGTCTTGTTCTTCGCTTACAGGTACGGTAGAAATTAATGCAATTTTGCGAGAGGACAATATTCCGTGCAATAATTCGTGTGCTCTTTGTGCCTCTGGGCAATATGGAACATGTGAAAACTGCGGCGAGTGTTGTTCCTATGCTGATTGTTTTGCTGGCGAAACAAGACAACCTATTACACTAACAGGAACTTGCTCCAAACTTGAAGCGATTGCAAAAACCAATCTTTGGGGCAATGTTGTGGTCGGGTAAAAAATAAAATAAAAATTTTTCAAAAAATCTAAAACTTTTCTAAATCGGCAATCCCCCTTGTTAACGAAAGGACAAAAGTCCTGACGAGCAAGGGGGATTTTCTTATGCACATTAAATCGAATACAAGGAGGTTTGCCTATGGAGAATACGGAAAACCACCGTGAACATTATAACCTCTATTATATCTTTGCGGCCGACAAGCAGAAGCATCCAATGCCTCCTGAAATGGCCGAAGAAATTCGAAAGAATATTTTGAGAAACCTTTTGCAGAAATCAAATCATCTAAACAACGAAGGTTCGTCGATAAGTTAAAAATTTCTTAAATGTTGCAATTTCTTACAAAAAGTCTATAATATAGATAAATTACAACTCTGTTTATAAACAAAGAATTTTTTGAAGATTTTAAAACTTTTTGAATTTCTCGTTCCCCCTTGTTGATGTAAGGGGCGAAAAACCTTAACAAAATACATATTAAGGAGACTTAAAAAATGAAAAAGACAGTTAGAACTCTCACAGTATTGGTAATGGCAGTGTTAATGCTTACCATTTCAACCATCCCTGCAATGGCAGCAAATTTTGATTCCGAGACCGCAAACAGCGGAATTACTTTTAACAATGAGGTCACCGACTTTATTATTGGAGCACAAGAATTGCTTGATTCTATAATGGGTAATGAAGAAAAGCAACAAGCAAGCGCCCAAAACGAAACGAACCAAAGTTGGCAGCAGATTGAAGAAGAAGTAAATCAGAAGAAGGAAGAATGGGCTAACAAGGAAGCAGAATGGGCAGCCAAGCAAGAGGAGTTTAAAAAGCAAAAGGAAGAAAGAGAGAAACAGCACGAAGAAAAGTGGGCCGCTCTGGAAAGAGAACAAAAAGCCATGGAAACAACCGTCATCATAATTATTGTCACCTCTGTCCTGCTTGTCCTTGCCGAAATTATGTATATTCTTATCGAAGCACCCAAGTGCGGCATGTCCAGATTTTGGGCCCTCGTACCGTTGTTCAGCAATTTCTTTGGCCTGATCGTGTTTATCGTCGTTCGTTCTAATCGCAAAACATCTACAAGCACCCACACCGTTACTTGTCCTACTTGCAGCAGTGTGCACCCCGCTGGAACAACCGAATGTCCCATTTGTGGCACAAAGTTATAATAAAGGAGAATGACTATGTATTGCATTAAGTGTGGCAAAGAAATTGGAGCAAATAATTCTTTCTGTCCTGAATGCGGAGCCAAGCAAACTCCCACCTATAAGGAAGTGTTTGTTCGAAACGGTATTTCTGAGAAGGATTTTATCGCAAACATCAACAAGTGGTTTCAGTGGCATCCCAAGGCAGCGAACATTACCTGCAAGTTTGGCATGGATACCGCTATTGGCCTTCTCGCAAATAAGTATGAGCTCAATCAGTTCGTAATTGAATATGAATTGTTCGAGCACAACAACGAAAATCAGTATGGTCTTGTTAAGGAAGAGTCCATTGCTTTGATGAAAAAAAGTTCCAAAGAGTTCATGGGTGAATGGAAGCAGTCCCATCCCAATGTAAAAGTTGTAGATTGGGAAGGAGGAACACACGCAAGAGGGTATACTGTATCCCACCTTATGGGTGGTTTTGGGGCCCGTAACAGATTGAATATTTATATCCTGTTCAAGTTCCCCCGCAACAAAGAAAATTAAGGAGTAGATTTAAATGAAAAAATTATTAGCATTTTTACTTGTAATGATTATGGTATTATCGCTTGCTGCTTGCGGAAACGACGATAAGGATACTGCTTCTGGCGACAACACTTCCACCACACAGACCGAAGGTTCTGAGAGCACTGGCACTACCAATGAGAGCACAGGTTCTTCTGATGCAACCGACAACACCGAGACCAGTACTCCCGCTACCGATAGTACGGAAGACACCAGCACTCCCGATGAGACTTCCAAACCTTCCGAAACCACGAAACCCAGTGAGACGACAAAACCCAGCGAGACAACAAAACCCTCTGAAACCACTAAACCTGAACATAAGCATAGTTATACTTCCAAAGTAACCACTGCCGCCACTTGTGGCAAGGACGGTGTTAAGACATTCACTTGCTCCTGCGGTGATACTTACAATGAAAAGATTGCTGCTACTGGTCAACATAGTTGGGGCGGATGGAGTAATGTCAAAGAACCTACCTTTACCGAAAACGGAAAATCGCAAAGAACCTGTAAAACTTGTTCTGCAACTGAAAGTACAGAACTGGAAAAATTGAATCCGAGTATGGAATTTTGGGACACTGGCCTTTATTTCGTTATGAAAAACTCTGATGGGTATAATCAAAATGCCATCAAGGGTGACCGCTTGTTGGACTATGCTGCTTACAAGTTTGTCTTTATGGATGGTATGGAAAATCCCTCTGCCACATTTGATGATGTAAAGGCGAAACTGAAATGTTTTAACTTAACCGATGCCGTCATTTCTCAAATGAAGCAGAGCCCTCGTTATCAAGGTGAAAACAGTTATAATATGAGTTACACGGAAGAAAATCCGTTGGGAAATCCTACTGTGCGTGGCTTTGTACATAACGGCGGTAATAATTTCACAGTATATTATTCCGTCCACGAAGATTGGGGCGACACAGAAGGAACATATTGGAAAGTTGAGTTGGAATACAATAAGGGCATCCAAAAATACACCTCTATTGTCAAAGTCGAATCTGTACCCTCTAACATTACAATGTGATAAGAATGGAGAGAATCACAATGAAAAAACTATTCGCACTTTTACTCGCATTGACCCTGATGTTATCGCTCGCTGCCTGCGGTGGAGACGATAAGGACACCGCTACTGGTGACAACACTTCCACCACACAGATCGAAGGTTCTGAGAGCACTGGCACTACCAATGAGAGCACAGGTTCTTCTGATGCAACCGACAATACCGAGACCAGTACTCCCGCTACCGATAGTACGGAAGGCACCAGCACCCCCGACGAGACTTCCAAACCTTCCGAAACCACGAAACCTAGCGAGACAACAAAACCCTCTGAAACCACTAAACCTGAACATAAGCATAGTTATACTTCCAAAGTTACTACCGATGCTAAATGTGATAAAGATGGTGTAAAGACCTTCACTTGTTCCTGCGGTGATGCCTATACCGAAAAGATTGCTGCAACAGAACACAAGTGGGGTAATTGGAAAGTAGAATCTTATGCCCTTATAGGAAAGCCTGGCACAGAAAAGCGAACTTGCTCAACTTGTTCTACATCTGAAACCAAGGAAAGAACTGCAAATGCAATTGCAAACTCTTTTGACGATGGTGGCCTTGCATATATTGCTTTGCAAAGCGGTCGAATTAACGGATATAGTTTGCTCGAATATGCCTCTCACGAACTCCACGAGCACCTGCATCATCCTGTTCCGATGGAAACAATTTTCAATGCATTGTCTGAAAGATTTAATATTACTGCTGAATTGAGAGCAGATATGATTGCTGCAATAGAAGAGTCGAGCAAGTATAGTAACCAGTTTGGATATGATAAAACCAACGGTACTCTTGAACTGCAATATCCTGGCGAGCATTATGGCGATAGTCGTCTTCTTGGATATGTTCATAATGGGGGTAACAACTATACTATTTACTGCGAATTCGGTGAATATGATTACAGAACAGACGATTTTACCTATGTAACATTGAAGGCAACTTTGGAGTATAATAAAGTTAATGGAAACCCCAACAAGTATATTTCTTTTGAAATGGTAAATTCTACTCCTAACAATATGGTTGCTTGTCCCAAGGATGAAAGAGGCGACATCTTCGGCTAATTAAATAACTCATCCTCTACATCCCCGTGAGTTCGTGCTCACGGGGATGTTTTTTATCCACCCGACCTCTCTTGGAAATCTTAAAAGAATAGATTTTGAATTGTGTCGGCGGAATATATCTCGGTATAATTTGGGGGATTTTTAAGAATAGACTTGATTTGCTCTTTTATGTGTTCTGAATGAAGGGTGGGAGGATTGATAAAAACCAACATCGTATCGCACATATTTTCAACATTTGTTTGTTTCTATTGCAAAATTGAATGTTTTATGCTATAATAAGTCATCCGAACCGCAGGACCACTCACTTCAAGATTTTGCTGTCAGAAAAATAGTGACAGCAGGTTTTGACAGCAAAAACCTTTGATAATACGGATAATAGAGATCATTCGCATACAAAGAGTTCCTATTATCGTCGAAAACGAGAACTTTTTGGTAGGTTTCGGTACATACGATATTGAGTGGGAATGACCCCGTGTGGCTATGTGGTTTTGAATTACAAATGAGCATGATTTCTATTAAGGAGGAAACTGTAATGGCAAAAAAATGGATTTCTAAGCGTTCTCAAGTCATTGGCCGGACTAAGATCCGGATGATGTATGAACTGGAAACAATGTATGATGATGTGGTCTCTTTTACTGTAGGTGAGCCGGATTTCCATACTCCCCAGCATATTGTAGATGCCTGCCTTGCTTCTTTGGAGAACCACCGTACCGGTTATGCTCCCAATCAAGGTGTTATGGAACTGCGCAAGGCGATCTCTGAACGCATTGCCCAGACCCATGGTGTTGTTTATGATCCGGAAACCGAGATCATTGTGACTGCTGGCGGTATGAACGCACTGCGTTCTGCTGCAGAGGCACTGTTTGATCCCGATGATGAAGTCATCATTTCCAATCCCTACTGGTGCAACCACATGCATCATCCTTTGCTGGAAATGGCAAAGGCTGTGCAGGTACCTGTGTGGGAAAAGGACAACTATATGTACGATGTGGAGTCTTTGGAACAGTACGTGACGCCCAAAACAAAAGCCATCATGCTGAACTCTCCGTCCAATCCCACCGGCGGTGTCATCAGCAAAGAGCAGATTGAGGCGCTGTGCAAGTTCTGCATCGACCATGATCTGTTCCTGATCAGCGATGAGGTCTATGAGCACATCATTTATGATGATCTGAAATTCTATTCTCCCGTTATGTTTGAAAATATGCGGGAGCGTACATTGATCTGCAGTTCTCTGTCCAAGAGCTACGCTATGACAGGTTGGCGCTTAGGCTATGCCGCAGGCCCCAAAGAAGTCATCGGCGCTATGCTGCGGATCAATGAAAATACCATCGCCAGCCCCACAACCTTTGTACAGGATGCGGCAGTCGCTGCGCTGCGAGGCCCTCAGGATGCCCGGGATGCCATGGTCCGGACGTTTGAGAAGCGCCGGGATCTGTTGTTTGAGCATATCAACGCGATCCCCGGTCTGCGCTGCAGCAAGCCTCAGGGTGCATTCTATGCCTTTGTTGATATCCGGGGTACAGGCCTTAGCAGCGAAGAGTTCAGCGTTCGCCTCCTGAAAGAGCAACAGGTTAGCGTAACGCCGGGCGACGGCTTTGGTAGTGCCGGCGAAGGATATGTCAGAATGTCCTATGCGCTTTCTACAGAGCTTCTGCTGGAAGGCATGAAGCGAATCCGCGCCTTTGTGGAGTCTTTGTAACGCATTGAGCGAAAAGTGAGGAGTAAATTATGAGCAAACTGGAAGCTTTGAAAGCAAAACTGCAGAATAAAGAACCCATTATTTTCAGCATCATCGGCAATGTGGCATGGTCCGGTCTGGTTCAGAAGGCTGCGGCTTTCGGCTTTGACGCTATGTCCTATGATCTGGAGCACGGTACTCTGTCCATTGAAACTGTGGAAGAGCATCTGCGTGTCTGCCGTCTGTGCGACCTGCCCAGCATTGTCCGTATCCCCGACTGTGTACCCAATATTATTTCCAAGACTCTGGATATGGGTGCTGACGGCTTGATTCTGCCCAGAGTAGAGTCTCTGGCACAGGTGGAAACTGCGATCCGTGCAGCTCGCTATTATCCTCGCGGCCGTAAGGGCTGCGGCGGTTTCTCCAACCTCCGCGCAGAGGATCATGGCAGTGTTGCGAAGTACAATGACAACCGTCTGCTGTTCGTGCAGATGGAATCCTATGAAGGCCTGGCAGTTCTGCCGGAAATTCTGGAAAAGTACCGGGATGAACTGGCCGGTGTCCTGATCGGCCCCTATGATGCTTCCATCATGGTTGGTACGCCGCTGGATATTGTCAGTGATACCATGACCAAGTTTATCAAGGACGTATTCGATGTCTGCCATAAGTATGATATTTCCTGCGGCAGCTTCACCGACAACGGTCCTATGATTCCCCGTTACCGTGATCTGGGTGCCAACATTTACTGGGCAGGCACTGAGGTCTCCCTGATCTGCGAGGCTTACGGCAATCTGATGAATGATTTTCGCAAGGAAACTGCAGAGGGCTGAGCAATAACCAAGCTGAAGATTGTTTTTTGATGGACACATCTTATCGGCGGCAGCAATGAGAAATGCTAAGAAAATGTGTTGACCACGTGAAAGAGCTGGAGGTTATAACTCCAGCTCTTTATCTTTTATAAGGAGACTAAAAAATGAAAAAGACAGTTAGAACACTTATTGTAATGGTAATATCAGTGTTAATGCTTACCATCGCAACCATCCCCGCAATGGCAGCGGACTTCGATTCCGAGACCACAAACGACAATGTTTCCGACTTTATTAAGCAAATGTGCAAAGAATTGAAAGAATGTAACTATAAGGGAAATATAATATCACTGAAACCGCAAGGTTTCAATATCACTTTTGTCTTGCAAAAATATCACTCCAACGAAGTTGGAATATCACTAAAACCACTTGTATCTATTTCGTGCTCGAAAGTCAAACGAAAATCCGTTCTCGTAAGAGGGCGGATTTTTGTTTGTATTATTCACTATTCATTATTCATTAAAGAAGAACGGCTTTTCAATGAATAATGAATATTGAAGTCGCTTCGCTGATGAATAATGAATTGTAGGTTTTTCAATTCTGTATGCCTTTAGAATCCGAAAGCGGCTGTATTCGTCGATAAACGTGTACTGGAAATAGCCTTCGCCTTCTGCGTTTATTCGCAGAGGGCATTTTATACTTATCCCCACCGGGTTGTGCCAACGGACTTGGGGAACAGGCTAAATGGGCAATTTTTATAAGCACCTATATTAGACTGTTAATTGTATCTATGGAAATGTTTTTCATTCTACAAAGGGGAATAGTTAATGTTCTCCTATGATAGAAGTCTGTTAAAGAACAAATTTGATTGTTCTATAACCCAATAAACAGGGGTTGTAAAATAGATCCGCTACGGGATTTACTGCGATTTTCCATTCCGCAATACGCCCGTAATTTTCTTATCTGTTCCGGTTATTCTTCTTAATTATCTTCCTCACTGCTGCCATCGCCGGAGTCATAACTATAACCGTAAGCTTTGCCGTAGTAGCTGTTCTTTTCTGCAAGATCTACACGGTTGAGGATGACACCCAGGATTTTAGCACCGGACTTTTCCAACTGCTGTTTTATGCGGCGCTCCAGCTTAAAGCTGTTATGCGTGGTGTCAACTACCATGATCACACCGTCCATAGCAGATGCCATAACCGCACAGTCAATGACTTGCCCCACAGGTGCTGCGTCCACAATTACATAGTCGAAGGTATTTTTCAGCGCGGCGATCAACTTATCGAAGCTGGCATTTCCTAAAAGCTCCGCAGCATTTGGAACATGCGCACCGGCAAAAACAAGATACAGGCCCGGAATATCGGTCTTATACAAAATCTCATTGGCATTGACCATACCGGAAAGGTAATGACTGAGTCCCTCAATTTTTCTGCGGACACGCATACGGCTGACCATAACGCTTTTTCGCAGATCTGCATCCACCAGCAACACCTGTTTTCCTGCCTGCGCCAAAGAAGCCGCCAACTGAAAAGAAACCATAGATTTTCCTTCAGCGGCACTGAAGCTGGTCAGTGCTACGGCTTTTACATCAGCCCCACTGAACATCAAGTTGGTACGCAAAGTCTTGAATGCCTCGGCAGTTCGGAATTCCTTTACTACAAAACGACTGACTGCAATTTTTTCCATGATAGTACCTCTTACTCTTACTGGGCAGATCTAGCAGAAGCCCTCTTGCTGCTGTGTTTTTTGGATGCGCGACTGGCATCCAGCACACTCATTTCCGTGGACATAGGGATCACACCCAATGTGCCCAGGCCTAAATACCGCGTGACATCCTCTTCTGTGCGTATCGTTTCGTCAAGAATATAGATGACCGCATAGATACCAATAACTGCCACAAGGCCCAAAGTTGCTGCCAAAACGGTATTGCGCATAGCGTTCGGGCTGGAAGGCTCCTGAGGTACTTCTGCTTCATAAACTGTCTGAACAGCACTGACATCCATGATCTGTTTGATCTGAGCAGAAGCCACTTCCCTTACCGTATTGGCAATATCCGCAGCCATTTGGGGATTTGTATCCGTAATATTGATCTGCAGGACACGGGTATTCTCCGGGGATGTAACCTGGATCTTTGCAGAAAGCGCAGACGGCTTCATGTCCAAGCCAAGTCGGCTGATGACCTCTTTTGTCACATTCTGACCGGTGATCAATGCTTTATAGTCATTCATAACATAAGCAGCGACCTGAAAATCGGAGGCAACCACGTTGTTTTCGTTAGAACGATTCAGCACATACATGCGAGTATTGGTGGTATACTCCAGTGCAACGAACAGCTTTGTTCCCACAAAACCCGCTACCGCGCAAACCAGACAAACAGCAACGATCACGATGACCTTCTTTTTTAAATAATAGAGCAATTCCAGCAGATCGATTTCCATTTCTTCTTTGTTTCTCTCCATGAGATTCTCCTCATTCCACAATTCTATCCTCTATGACTGCCTGTGCGTTGTCGTAAAACAACATGGCAGCATATTTTGCGCCGTATTTTTTATGCACCTTCAAAAAGCACTCCTGTAATACAGGCGGACGGTACTCCGTATCGTGGGCATCCGATGCCACGAAATGCACCATTTCGTTTTTCAGCAGCTTATGACAAAACCGCTTGATCCCAAAGCCGTTTTTGCCCAGGATGCTGTCTGCATTCAGCTGCAGCAGTGCGCCCATGTGTAGCAGCTCCTCCGGAAGATCCGGTTCCTCTCTGACAATATCACAGCGTTCCACGTGCGCTACGATAGGAACAAAACCGCTGTGTATGGTTTCCGCCACGCCATTGACGATCTGTGCACGCAAGGAAGTGTTTTGAAATTCCAGCAGCACATACTGAGAATCATTTATGCACATCACATTGCTCTGATACATTGCCACCGGCGCGTCGGTTTCATAAGCGATTTCCTGCCCCAAATAAAGCTGCATGCCGGGAAGCTCAGAATTCACCATTTCCTGCAGCCAGGCAAAATTCTCTTTTAACACACCCGGCGTATTCTGCTTGTACGTTCCCCGGTAGTGGGGTGTCAGGATAACGGTCCTTGTGCCGTATTTCCATGCTGTACGCAACATACGCAATGCTTGCGACAGATCCTGCGCGCCATCGTCCACACCCGGAAGGATATGGGTATGTATATCGGTAAAACCTCTCATGTTTGCTCTCCAAAGCAGCATTCCGCTTTCATTTCAGCCATGTTTTAACGTTTTGTATTATACGACAGAAGCGATATAAACGCAACCCCAATTGTGTACAAATAACTGTGTGCTGCCGCAAAGTCTTTTATCGTATTTCGACAATTCGTCTGCTTTTTTCCGTCATTCGTCTGCTCAGGATGACAGAGAAGAAGATTTATCAGTTATGCATTATGATTGCTTTGCAAGTATTGACAGCATTATGACAGCAAAAAAATATTGAAGATGCTCTGCTTTTTAAGGCAGAGCATCTTTTGTTTGGTTAACTTTGGTCAACAAAAAGAAAGTACCTCGCATCTGATTAAATTCAGATGTGAGGTGCTTTTTATATTACCTTACAGAATTATCATTTGGCATAGGGCTGTTACTGATCACAAAGGAGCAAATCTTCGTAAGTTTCCCGGCGAACTGCTATATAAGGCCCATTTTGTCCAATCATAACCACCGGCGGGCGAGGCACTCGGTTATAGTTGGAGGCCATAGAATAGTTATAAGCGCCTGTGGTCAGAACCGCCAGAATATCTCCCCGAACAGGACGGGGCAATGTAATGTTTTCCTGAATCAGGTCACCACTTTCACAGCAACGGCCCGCTACGGTACATACAAAATCTGCGCATTCGTTCATCTTTCCAGCGTTATACACGGTGTATGGAGACTGGTACAGCGTGTACCGGGGATTATCTGTCATACCGCCGTCGATGCCAACAAAATTTTTGAATCCCGGAATTTCCTTGGTGCCGGTAACACTGTAGAGGGTGATGCCAGAATCCGCTACGATACTGCGGCCCGGCTCCATCAGGATCGCAGGAGGGGCAATCTGCAGCTGCTGGCACAAAGCAGTAATATACGCACCAATCTTTTGAATCGTGCCGGCGTAATCTATTTTGCCCTGCTCTTCGGTGTATGGTACGCCCATACCACCGCCAAGATTGACCACTTTGGCCGTGTGACCATACTGCTTTTGCATATCCGCTACAAAAGTGAGCATATTTGTGGCTGTATCGCAAAACAACGCTTCATCAAACAACTGAGAGCCCACGTGGCAATGGTACCCCCACAGGATGATATTCTTCTTTGCAAGTGTCTTTCCAACCAGCTTGGTGGCCTGACCGGTCTCAATGGCCACACCGAACTTAGAGTCTACGCGACCGGTGTTGATCTTCTCATGGGTGTGGGGATCAATACCGGGAGCAAGGCGCAGCAGTATCTTTTGACAGATGCCCTGACGAGCGGCTTCTGCATCGATGGCATCCAGTTCATCAGCATTATCGCAGATAAAAAAGCCAATCTTATGTTCCATGGCAAAGCGAATATCCTCATCTGTCTTGCTGCTGCCGTGGAAATAGGCATTTTCCATAGGGAAGCCTGCCTTGACGGCGGTATACAACTCACCGGGAGAGACAACATCGACCCCCATATTTTCCTCTTTCATAATTTGGTAGATCCGCTTGATGCTCATGGCTTTGCTGGCATACAGCGGGTGAGAGCCGGCAGGAAGGTAAGCGGCCATAGCTTTCTGATATTCTCGGCACCGCTGACGAATCCGATTTTCGTCCATCACAAATAGGGCTGTGCCGAATTCTTTTGCCAGTTCCAGTGTATCGTATCCTGCAAATAACAAATGTCCATCCAAATTTACAGAAAGGTTCTCGTAGATCATATTATTGTCTTTCTCCTTAGCCTGGCCAATATAATCCGAACCCGCCTAAGGGTGCGTCTGATTGGCTCAGTCGTCATTATATTCATTGATGGGCGTCAGCCCATCGGCTTCCTATGCTTCGCCTGATCCATTCATCCATCCCCCTTAAGTCGCAGATTCCTGAGCTACGGGGCGGTTCTAAGGCAAGGCACCGCTTCGCAGATGGGCTTGCCGCCCTTCAAGAAGCGGCAACGAGGCATTGGGACTGCCCCGCAGCTCAGGAACGGGTTCGGATTATATTGGTCAGGCTACAGTAAATGTGCAAGCATTTCCTCTCTGGACAGGCTGCTTAGATCTGCAGGTGCGATATCCAGCACCGTCTTACAACCCCGTTCACCCCGGTCATACATTTTTACCGCAGCTCGGGCAGTGGCTACCAGCATGCTGGCAGTAAACTGGGGATTGGAGTCCAGCGTAAGTTTATATTCAATGGTCTGACGGTTTTCACCGTTCCAACCGGTAACACCGCTGCGAATCACACTGCCGCCGTGTGGCAAACCGCTGTGATCTCGCTTAAGCTCTTCCGCGGTAACGAATTCCACTGTGGTATCGTAGTCGGCAAAGTAATTTGGCATTGTCTTGATGGCGGTTTCGATAGCTGCCTTATCGGCGTTTTCCTCTGCCACTACATAACAGTAGCGGGTGTGCTTCTGCCGGGTTGTCAATTCCGGATCCTCACCATTACGAACTGCTTCCATTGCCTCCGGCACAGGAATCGTATACTGGCGGCAATCCGCTACACCGGGAATTCTGCGCACAGCATCGGAATGTCCTTGGCTGACACCCTTGCCCCAGAAGGTATAGTCTTTTCCTTCCGGTAGTACTGCTCCGCCGTATAGCCGGTTGATGGAGAACAGACCGGGATCCCAACCTACAGAGATCACTGCAATATGATTTCCTTCCCGTGCGGCAGCATCCACTGCAGCATAATGGGTGGGAATATTTCCGTGATTGTCAAAACTGTCGATTACATTGAACTTCCGGGCAATGGCTGGCGTCATGACCGGCAGGTCTGTAGCGCTACCCCCGCAGAGAATCAGCACGTCCAACTTATCCTCCCAATCTGCCAGCGCATCCATAGACAGCACCGGTACATCTGAGGTCTGAAGAATCACTGTGGAAGGATCCCGCCGCGTAAATACGGCGCACAGGTTCATATCTTTGTTTTGGTGGGCAGCTGCTTCCACGCCACGGCCCAAATTACCATAACCTACAATGGCTAAACGAATCATAAAAACTCTCCTTTACGAATGCATAGGGGAACGATCAATCGATTAGGTTCTGCATTTGATACAGGTCTGCTTGTTTGCCGGCCAGGAAACGGGCAGCAGCAAGCGCACCTTCTGCAAATAAGGCTCGATCATACACCTCGTGCTTCAAGGTAATGGCCTGAGTATCAGTAGAAACAATCACCTCGTGAATACCAGGGATATTACCCCGACGGATAGCATGGAAGCCAATCTCTCCGGGATCCCGTTTCGCCATACCGGAGCGACCCATCAGGAATGTAGCTTTTGTGCGGATCTCCTGAATGGCTTTACCAATGGATAACGCTGTGCCGCTGGGGGCATCGACTTTCCGGTTGTGATGGGTCTCTATAATTTCAATGTCCGCCTCTGGAAAAGCGGCAGCTGTCTTTTTAGCAAGTTCTATCAGCAATGCAATGCCCAAAGACATATTGGCACTCCAGAATACCGGAATCTGTTCTGCTGCAGCAGTGATGGCGGCTTTTTCTTCCTCATTGTGACCAGTGGTACACATAATTACACCAGTATTGTGCGCAACTGCCCAGGCCATAACAGCCGGAGTTGCTGTGTGGAAGGAAAAGTCAATCACCAAGTCTGCGGTGCCGGAAAAAAGGTCCAAAGAGGTCAGCACGGTTTCTCCGTCACCGGCAATATCCACTTGTGCAGCCAGTTCCAGATCGTCTGCGCTGTTAATTCTTTCCACACACAACTTACCCATGCGGCCCAGTGCGCCGCAAACAACAATCCGTATCATACGTTCACACCCACCTCGCGCATACATTCCAGCAGGTGCTGCCGTGCTGTCTCTTCCATGGTCACCAGAGGCAGGCGGACATAGTTTTCACCATAACCCATAGCAGCAGCCGCCGCCTTGGCAGGAATGGGATTCACTTCGCAGAACAACGCATTCGTCAGGGGCAGATACTTCTTTTGCAGTTCCATAGCACCCTGTACATCCCCCGCAAAGAATTTCTTGCACATCAAAGAGGTTTCCGCCGGTACAACATTGGACAGCACAGAAATGACGCCCTTACCGCCGCAAGCCAGAACGGGAACGATCTGGTCGTCGTTACCGGAGTAGATGTCTAACCGGTCACCCACAAGCGCAGCAGTCTCCACGATCTTGGAGATGTTACCGTTGGCCTCCTTAATAGCGGCAATCATAGGGTGACCGGCCAGCTTTGCATAGGTAGCCGGCTCAATATTCACGCCAGTACGGGAGGGAACATTGTATAGAATTACAGGCTTGGTCGAAGCATCTGCAATAGCAGTAAAGAATGCAACCAGACCTCTTTGTGTTGTCTTGTTATAGTAGGGTGTTACCAGCAACATGGCATCATAGCCAATGCTACAGGCATACTTGGTTAGATCAATGGCATAGGCAGCATCGTTGGAACCGGTACCGGCGATCATAGGCACGCGGCCGTCCACAACGTTGATGGCAAATTGCAGAACTTCGCGGTGCTCTTCGTCGCTCAAAGTGGAACCCTCACCAGTGGTGCCACAGATGACCAAAGCGTCAATGCCCTGCGCAACCTGCCAATTCAGCATCCGCTCAAAAGCCTCATAGTCGATACCTTGGGCATTCATGGGGGTAACAATGGCTGTCGCCGCACCGGTGAAAATACTTTCTTTTCTCATATCTATACTCTCCTTGATTAAAATAAAATAGCCGATGCGATGCATCGGCTATCCAAAAGCAACAAAAAAACAAATTCTTCCTGCAAAATAAGCAGGCTGCGTTTGTTGTAATTGCGATAGCACTCCGCATAATGCGACAGTCAGACAGGTGTTTCCTGTCTGCCCAGGTAAGCCTTGCGCCTCGGCTACCTTCGGCGACGATCCCTTTCACCAAACCACGGCTCTGCGAAAGCCTACGGGCAAGACTACTCTTGATGCGACGCGCCTCTATCTAATTTTCTGTAGTTTAACACAGGATAACCCAAATGTCAACATTTTATAATTTGTTTCGTGAACATAATTTTAAATACGGTGTTGCCGTATGCGTGCATTATTTGCCTTGACATATTTATACCTTGTGGAAAAACAAATCATGTAATTGTATATTTCATATTTATTAAAACAATATATTTGATAAACGGTGCGAATAGAAACTCGTGCCAATAAGCACCTGGGACCTATGTTTGTCTGGAATCCAGAATTTGAACAAAATGAAATTTACAAAACAATCAAGCTTGTGATCTCAGCCGGCAGTGGCTGATCGGAAATAACACCGTTCAGGTACTGAATACTTCCCATATCATAAAAGTAGGTCTTGTTCAGCTTACTGCTGTCGCACAGCAAATATTTTGCCCGGGCTTTTTGCATCATTACCTGCCGCAGATGGCACTCGTCTACGGAGGGGTCGCTCATTTGCCCATCCTCAGATAAGCCGTGGCAGGAGAAAAACATAATGTCCGCATTGTACTTACGCACTGCATCTTCTGCTTCTTTACCAACATACGAGAAAGAATTTGTGCGCATTTTGCCGCCGGTGCAAAATACGGGAATATGCATTTCTGCTAAGGCAACTGCGGTTTTTGCACCGCTGGTAATCACAATAATATCCTTGAATTTGGAAAGATAGGGCACCAGATGATAAGCACTTGTAGAGCCGTCGAGCATAATCACCATACCGTCTTTAATGTACTTGGAGGCCATCATTCCCATTTTCTCTTTCGGCTTGCTGCGTTCATTTTCCCGCAGGATAAACGGAATCTCCCTATCTGCAGCGCCTGCAATCCGATTTAAGATCGCACCACCATAGCATTTGGTGATGATACCTCGTCGTGCAAGCTCCGTATAATCCCGACGAATGGTAGGCTCTGAAAAATTAAGCTTTTTTGCCATTTCCCGAACGGTAATAGCCGGATTCTTCTGTAGCTCAAAAATAATGAGATTGTGTCTTTCGTTAATTAGCATTTGGATACCTCCTTGTGATTACTTTTGATTATTATAACACACTATATGATTATTTTCAATTTTTTGTGGCGATATTTGATTTTTTGTTTTTTGTCTATATAATCAAAATCAGAAATAATATCAGGAGGGCAATAAAATGAAAACAACAGCTATCAGAATGTACGGCGCCAACGATATCCGCCTGGAAGAATTTGAGCTGCCGGAAATTACCGCTGACGAGGTACTGATCCGGGTGGTCAGTGACTCTGTATGCGCTTCTACTTACAAGGCAATCAAGCAGGGCGCGGCCCATAAGCGTGTGCCCGATGATGTGGCGGAGAATCCTGTTATCATCGGTCACGAAATGTGTGGCGAGGTGGTAGAGGTAGGCGAAAATGTGAAGAAGGATTGGACTCCCGGTCAGAAGGTAGTTATTCAACCTGCGCTGAAGCTGCCCAATAACTACGATCCCGGCTATTCCTATCCCTACATCGGTGGCAATGCTACCTACGCTGTTGTTCCCAAGCTGGTTTTGGAGCGGAACTGCCTGCTGCCTTATGCCGGCGACAGCTTCTTTGCCGGTTCTTTGGCAGAGGCACTGGGCTGCTGCATCCGCGGTTATAAAGGCTTCTATCACACAGATTATACCAATTACGAGCGTTTTGACGGCGCAAAGGTTGGCGGAAAGATCGCAATTTTGGGCGGTGCCGGTCCTATGGGTATCGGCTGTGTGGAGCTGGCCATCGGCTATGCCGGTGTTTCCCAGGTGGTGGTAACCGATCTGAACCAAGACCGTCTGGACTATGCCGCCAGAATGTGTCCTGCATATAAGGCTGCCAAAAAGGGCGTCAAGCTCAGCTATGTGAACACCTCCGGCATGGAAGATCCCACTGCTGCGCTGCTGGAACTGTCTGAGGGCGGCTTTGACGATGTATTTGTAATGGTACCTGTTGCAGGACTGTTTACCATGGCAGAAAAGATCTGCCGTGAGGACGGCTGTATCAACTTCTTTGCAGGCCCTCCTGTTCACGACCTGCCCGGCAGCCTGAATTTGTACCGGGTTCACTACGATGGCATCCATGTGGTCGGTACTGCCGGCAGTATCCCCGTGGATATGACCGATGTGCTGGAGCTGATGGAGAGCCATAAGATCAACCCCGGTGCTATGGTCTCTCACATTTTGGGTATGAAGGCTGTGGAAGAGACCCTCTATGCCATGGAAAAACCCAGTGGAGCCAAGAAGGTTTGCTACAATGAGCTGGATATCCCTCTGATCGCCATTGACGATCTGGAGGAATTGGGTAAAAATGATCCTATGTATGCAGAGCTGGCTGCCATTGTTAAGAGAAACGGCGGTATGTGGTGTACTGAGGCAGAAAACTACTTACTGGCGAACGCACCCAGACTGTGAGGAACACTATGAAAATTTACACGATCACCCTGAATCCTGCTTACGATGTCCACGCCTATGCGGAGCATTTTGCCCCGTTCCATGAGAATCTGGCAAATATCACCTCGCGGGAAGCAGGCGGCAAAGGTGTTAACCTAAGTAGAGCCCTGAAAAATGGTGGCACAGAGAACACTGCCATCGTGGTCTTGGGCAAGGATAACTGTGCAGAATTCAAGGAAGAACTGGAAACGGCAGGTCTAAATACCTTGTTTTTGGAAAAGTCCGGCCGTATTCGTGAAAACCTCACGATCCATTGCGCAGATGCACCGGAGACCCGCATCAGCTTTTCTGGTTTCCCGGCTGACGACAGCCTTTTACAGGAGGTTGTACAGTTGCTTACAGTCGATGAAGAAACGGTCATCACATTCACCGGCAGAGTGGCTTCCGGTATGTCTATGGAAAAGGTTAAGGCATTTCTAAAGAAGCTGCAGGCGCAGGGTGCAAAGATCGTGCTGGATTCCAAATCCTTCTCTTTAGAGGATATTTTTGAAGTTGCCCCCTGGCTTATTAAGCCCAACCAGGAAGAAATTTCTGAGTACCTGAACTGTCCTATCAACACTATCTCCGAGGCTGTAGAAAAGGCGCGTGTTTTTGCCCAGCACGGTGTTGTGAATGTTATGGTGTCCCTGGGCGAGCAAGGAGCTATGCTGCTGCAGGGCAATGATTGCTATATTGCTACACCCCCTGCCATAAATGCGATTTCGACCATTGGTGCAGGAGACAGCTCTCTTGCAGGCTTTATTGCTGCTGCCCAGAGAGGGGAAGATGCAGCGCTCTGTTTAAAAAATGCCGTTACCTACGGCACTGCCGCCTGCTTGACGGAAGGTTCTCTGCCGCCTACTGCAGCAGACATTGCTGCCATCCACCCCCAGGTGGAAGTGAAACGATTCTAATCAAACTGAACTATAAAAAGACTGTTGCAAAACAAAAGTTTTGCAACAGTCTTTTTATGGTTAAAAATCAAACAATGGGATATCTTAAAGCAGCCTTTTGCCCTTGGGCACAAGTATACAGGCGGGAAATGCTGTGGCCGTCCAGGATCATTTGATATAGTGCTAATATAAGACCTACCAAAGCATTGTCTTCAGTTAAACCTGAGGTTTGCAGTAGCAAGCGCTTCTGTAGATGCTGCATATTGCTTTTTTACCGCTGTGTGATATAATAAAAGATAATTTCCGTGAAAATGGGGGTTTTTGTATGAACATTATCGTTGCAGGCGCCGGCAAGGTAGGCAAGGTTCTTGTGCGGCAGCTGGCCGCCGAGGGTCATGCCCTCACTGTCATCGATCAGAACAGCCACACTTTGGAGACTTTGGTGGTGCGTTACGATGCTATCGGTGTGCAGGGCAACTGCGCCTCCAAGGAGGTGCTGGAGCAGGCAGATGTACATAATGCGGATCTTCTCATCGCCGCCACCAATGCCGACGAAATCAATCTGCTATGCTGTATGACCGCCCACGGTCTTAACCCCAATATCCACACTATCGCCCGCATCCGCAACCCGGAATACACCGAGCAGATTATGACCATGCGGGATACCTTCCCCCTGTCCTTAACCATCAATCCGGAGAAGCAGGCCGCCCTGGAAATCGAGCGGCTGCTGAAATTCCCCGGATTCCTCCGGCGGGAATCCTTTGCCAAGGGCCGTTCCGAGATTGTGGAACTGCGCATCGACGGAAAAAGCAAGCTTAACAATGTGGCGTTGATGGATATGAGCAGCGTTGTCAAATGTCGTGTGCTGGTCTGCGCCGTTTTACGGGGCGGACAGGCTGTTGCCCCAAGCGGTACTTTCGTTTTGCAGGAGGGCGACCGGATCTTTGTTACAGCCCCCACTGCCGATCTTTCTGTATTGCTGAAAAATTTGGGCATTACCACCCGTCCTGTGCGCCGGGTGATGCTGTGCGGCGGCGGCCGTGTGGCCTACTATTTGGCCCAGGCTTTGGAAGATGATCATATTTCCGTTATGCTTTTGGAGCGAAATCCCGAACGCTGCCTGGCGCTGGCCGAAAACCTGCCCAACGCAGAAGTGATCCGGGGTGATTGCAGCAGCCAGGCCCTTCTGGAAGAACAGGGCATTCAGGACTGCGATGCCGTTGTAGCCCTCACCGGCCTGGACGAGACCAATATGATCCTCTCCCTGTACGCAAACACCCGGGGTGTCAATCAGACCGTCACCAAGCTCAGCCGGGAGGAGACCATCAGCATTGCCAATACTATGGCTCTGGGCAGTATCATCAGCCCCAAGGAGCTTTGCAGTAATATCATCGTCCGCTATGTCCGGGCAATGGAAAATCAGACCGGCGCTGCTGTATCCGTCCACGCCATTGCTGACGGTCAGGCAGAAGCCATCGAATTTGTGGTAGACGAAAGCACCCCCAACTGCGGTGTGCCTCTAAAGGCTATGAAGCTCAAGCCCGATGTGCTGGTGGCCAGCATCATCCATGGCTCTGCATCTGTGATCCCCAGCGGTGATTCTCAATTCATTCCCGGTGATCGCGTGGTCGTTGTCACCAGCCGTCGTGGCTCACTGCACCAGATGGGCGACATTTTCGCGTAACGGGGGCTACATATGAACTTCAAAATGATGGGGCGATTTATCGCCCAGATCGTAGCCATCGAAGCGGTCTTTATGATTCCGGCCCTGGCTATCAGCTTAGGTTACTGCGAATGGGCAGCGGTGAAGGCTTTTGCCATCACATTAGCCATCATGCTCACTCTTTCCGGCATCTTTTATGCCCTTTGTCGCCGGTCGGAAAAGCTTTTCGGCGCGCGGGAAGGCCTTGTGTGTGTTTCCCTCAGCTGGATGGTGATGAGTCTTTTGGGCGCGCTGCCTTTTGTGCTGTGCGGTCAGGTTCCCAATTACATAGATGCGCTGTTTGAGATTATTTCCGGTTTCACCACCACCGGCGCTTCCGTGATTGCCAATGTGGAAGGCCTTTATAAAGGCCTCCTATACTGGCGCAGCTTCAGCCACTGGATCGGTGGTATGGGTGTGCTGGTGTTCCTGCTAGCAATCCTGCCCAGCGGCGGCGGTTCCGGCTTTACCATGCATCTGCTGCGGGCAGAAAGCCCCGGCCCGGATGTGGGTAAATTGGTGCCGAAAATGCGGCAGACCGCTTTGATTCTTTATGTGATCTACATTGTGCTCACCATTATCAATATCATCTTCCTGCTGGCAGGAAAAATGCACTGGCTGTATGCCCTCTGCACCGCCTTCGGCACTGCCGGTACCGGCGGTTTCGGTGTGTTCAACGACTCCCTCGGCAGCGTCAGCCCCTATATTCAGAATGTGACTACCGTATTTATGTTCCTGTTCGGTATCAACTTCAGCTGTTTCTATCTGGTGCTTTTGGGCAAGGTTCGCAGTGTGTTCAAGGATGAGGAACTGCGGCTGTATGTGTGTCTGGCTTTTGCCAGCATCATTGCCATTGTGTTGAACATTCGGCCCCTGTATACCACATTGGAAGAAACCATCCGCCACGCAGCATTCCAGGTGTCTTCCATTATGACCACCACTGGTTACACCACCACCGATTATGACCTGTGGCCTGCTTTTTCCAAAGCGATCCTGTTGATGCTGATGATGATCGGCGCCTGCGCCGGTTCCACCGGCGGTGGCCTCAAATGTATGCGGGTGCTGCTGCTGTTTAAGGTTCTGCGGCGAAATATCCGCCAGATCCTCAACCCCCGGAAGGTGTTGGTTGTCCGCAGCAACGATAAGGTTGTGGACGAAAAGGTTTTGGCCAACACCAATGCCTATTTTGCCGCCTATGTGATTATCTTGGTGGTATGTACGCTGATTCTTTCTTTGGACGGATTCAGTTTGGAAACCAATTTGTCCGCAGCCATTGCCACCTTCAATAATATCGGTCCCGGTATGGCTCAGGTAGGTCCTACCTGCAATTTTGCCGCCTACGGTACGCTATCCAAGCTGACTATGAGCCTGGCTATGCTGGCCGGACGCTTGGAAATTTTCCCAATTCTGATCCTGTTGTCCCGTGGTACGTGGCGCAGAAAATAAAAACAAGCCTGTGGTCACACAGGCTTGTTTTCATAGTCGGTTACAAAGTTTTTGATAGCCTCAAAGGATTCATCGCTGATGGCATGCTCCAACTTGCAGGCATCTTCACTGGCTGTTTCCGGACTGACCCCCAAACGGATCAGCAAATTGGACAAAAGGGTGTGGCGCTCATAGATCTTCTCCGCCACCGCAATACCCGCCCGGGTCAGGGTGATGGAGCCGTCCTTGGCAATCTTGATAAAATCGCCGTCTTTTAACAGGCCCATAGCCCGGCTGATACTGGGCTTGGAATAGCCCATATATTCGGCAATATCTACTGACCGGACATTGCCGTTTTTCTTAAGTAACACATAAATGGATTCCAGATACATCTCGCCGGATTCTTGAATGCGCATAATCTCCCCTCCTCTTGGCAGGATAAAATTAGTATACCACAATTCTTCCGGTTTTGCAAATATGTATGCCAATGACTCCGAAGAATCATTGGCATTGGTGCGTAATCAATTAGATTACTGCATACCCTGCTCGTAAGCCTCGATCATCTTCTTGACCATCTGGCCGCCGACGGAACCGGCCTCACGGGAGGTCAGGTGACCGTTGTAACCGTTGGTCAGGTTAACGCCAACTTCCTGGGCAGCCTGCATCTTGAAACGATCCATAGCTTCCCGTGCCTGGGGAATATTGATCTGGTTGTTGTTCTTGTTGCTCATTGTACTCTCTCCTTTTTTATGGTTTTTTCAAACCATTGCTTTCTTGGAAAGATCAAACACTTCCAAGAAAGCGTTCTCTCTTTCCGCAACCATAGCTTTGCCGAATCACCAGAAAATATGATTGTTTCTTTTCGGAAAATGACGCAAAAAATGGAAAACCCAAGTAATAGGAAAGCAGGGAAAAATTTTTTATTTACAAATGAAACAAATCGCAGTATAATTTTCTTGCAGAAAACTTCTGCCCATTCAATTTAGGAGCGTGAATCCCATGAAACTGATTATTAAAAACGACTATGAAGGCATGTGCGCCTGGGCTGCCCAGCACATTGCCGATGCTATCAACAACCATAAGGAAGACCGGCCCTTCGTGCTGGGTCTGCCCACCGGTTCTTCTCCCTTGGGCGTGTATCGCCGTCTGGTAGAGATGAACAAGGCCGGCAAGATCACTTTTAAGAATGTGGTCACCTTCAATATGGACGAGTATGTTGGTCTGCCCCGTGAGCACGACCAGAGCTACTGGTACTTTATGCACGACAATCTGTTCAACCACATCGACATTCCCGCTGAGAACATCAATATCCTCAACGGTATGGCTGAGGACCTGGAGGCTGAGTGCCAGCGCTACGAGGACAAGATCGCTTCCTACGGCGGCATTGACCTGTTCCTGGGCGGCAGCGGCGTGGACGGCCACATTGCTTTCAATGAGCCTTTCACTTCCCTGACTTCCCGCACCGGCGTTCGGGCGCTGACCGAGGACACCCTGATCGTCAACTCCCGTTTCTTCGACAATGACCCCAACAAGGTCCCCAAGACCGCTCTGTCCGTTGGTGTCGGCACTGTGTGCGACTCCAAGCAGGTTCTGCTGCTGATCTCCGGCCACAACAAAGCACGCGCTCTGCGCCACTGTGTTGAGGGCGGTGTAGATCATGCCTGGACCATCAGCGCCCTGCAGCTGCATAAGGACGGTATCGTCGCCTGCGACGAAGCTGCCTGCGGCGAGCTGAAGGTGGACACCTACAAGTACTTTAAGGAAATCTACAAGAACGAAAAGTAATCAAAACGCTACACCCCCATCGGTAACCGATGGGGGTGTGTTTTATTTTTTAGTGCAGTTGGCGCAGCTGCCGGAGCAGTTGCCGCAGTTACCGCTGCAGGTGGAGCTGTCGGGACAGCCCACGCATTTAATGCCTTTTTTCTTTGCACGGTGCAGGAACAAAATCGCGCTGCCGAGAATCACCACGATTACGGCAATAATGAGGATATCTACAGATTTCATAGGCGATTACCCCACACGCACAGCCGTTTTTACTTCTTTTTCCGCCTTGATGCACAGCCAGGCAAGCACCCCGGCAAAGGCCAGCACGAACAGACCGCCGCCGATAGCAGCGCCAACACTCAGTGCAGCAGGATCTACGATCAGCGTGCCAACGGTATAAACCAAATAGCCCACGGTATAGCCGGTGCCAAGCTGCAGGCCAATGCCGCCCCAGAACCATTTACGGTCGGTAATTTCAGAGTTCATCGCGCCCAAAGCTGCAAAGCAAGGAGGCGTAAACAGGTTAAACATCAGGTAAGCCAGAGCGGCTACCTTGGTCATACCAACCATCGTTGCGGCAACTTCATTACCGCTGCCAACCATTTCCAGGTCGTCATTGATGGCAAAACCGTAGCACACGGCCAGGGTTCCAACCACATTTTCCTTGGCGATGAAGCCGGTAACTGCGCCGGCAGCCAGCTGCCATGCAGCAATGCCCACCACAGGCACCAGGCAGACAGCAATGGGATTTGCAATGGTTGCCAGGATGGAGGTATGCTCCATACCCTCCTCCACCAACTGGAAGCCCCAGTTAAAGGACTGCATAATGTACACAACGGCATTACATACCAGAATAATCGTACCGGCCTTGACAATATAGGCCCAGCCACGGCTGCACATAGAGATGCAGGCCCGCTTCAGAGAGGGCAGCTTATACTCGGGCAGTTCCATAATGAAGAAGGACTTACGGCTTTTGTGACCGGTGATTTTATTCACCAGCAGCGCACCCACCAGAATAATGAAAATACCGACAAAGTACATCAGCGTACCCACCCAGCTTGCCTTGTTGAAGAAAGCGCCGGCAAACAGGCCAATGACCGGCAGCTTTGCGCCACAGGGCATAAAGGGAGTCAGCATAGCGGTAGCGCGGCGCTCCCGCTCATTGCGAATGGTACGGGCAGCCATAACGCCGGGAATGGCGCAGCCGGTGCCGATCACGAAGGGAATTACGGACTTGCCGGACAGGCCCACCTTCTTGAAGATGGGATCCAGCACCACGGTGGCCCGGGCCATATAGCCGCAGTCTTCCAGCAAGGCAATGAGGAAGTACATTACCATAACCAAGGGCAGGAAACCCACAACGGCGCTCACGCCGCCGATGATGCCCTCAGTGAGCAAGGCAACCAGGAAGTCGTTGCCACCGACAAGCAGACCTGCCACCCATTCCTTGAACATATCGATGAGGGTCACAAGGCCGGGAATCGCAGTGCCGTTTGCAAACGCATAGCCCTCAGCGATCCACACGCCAAGCCAAGCCTGGGAAATCTGGAACACCAGGAACATAACCACCGCAAAAATAGGCAAACCAACAACAGGATGGGTCAGCACAGCATCGATCTTGTCCTGGAAATTCTTATCCTTAGTCAAAACCTTACGACTTTCCACTTCCTTGACGATGCCGTTCACAAAAGCAAACCGCTTACGATCCGCTTCTTCCACAGCCTTTTTGCTGGTCAGATCCACCCCGCCCTGGTCATAGGGGGCTTTTTGGCCCTTGCCGGCAACCGCAATGGCTGCCTTCACCAGCTCAAACAGGTCGCTGTGAGAATTGTCCGTGGACACGGTTTCGACTACCGGGCAGCCCAGCTTCAAAGACAGGGCAATGGCATCGATCTCGGTTTTCTTTTTCTTGTTGATATCCGCCTTGTTCAGCGCAACCACCACAGGAATACCCAGCTCCAGCAGTTGGGTGGTAAAGAACAGGCTGCGGCTTAGGTTGGTAGCATCTACGATGTTAATAATGGCATCGGGGCGCTCATTTTTTACATAGGCGCTGGTGATACTCTCCTCAGAAGTAAAGGGCGACATAGAATAGGCGCCGGGCAAGTCCACGGCGATCAGTTCCTTATCACCGGCATAGGCCTTCTTGATGGGGGCTTCTTTCTTATCCACAGTAACACCCGCCCAGTTGCCGACTTTTTCGTTGCGACCGGTCAAGGCATTGTACATAGTCGTCTTACCGGAATTGGGATTGCCTGCAAAAGCAATTCTCATTTTCATTTCCTCCTCTTATCTTGCTTCATAAAACAGCTCATGCTGTGAAATTGCATTTTAGTTAGCATTGGCTAACTCTTGGACAAAAGACCATCAGCAGGCCCGGTCACCATTAAATAAGAATGGCTTCAGCCAGCTGATTGTCAATATTATATCTGCCATCTTTGATGGAAACAGTGCAGCCGCCCCGGCGACGGGAGATCACCGTGATGGGTTCGCCGCTGTAACAGCCCAGAGAGAACAAAAATGCGTTCAGCTCTTCGTCATCGGTTTCGATGGCTCGAATGATATATTCTTTGCCTTCCTCGGCAACGGTCAGATTCATAGCTACCACCTGTTACCAAAATTTCAGTTAGCCTTCGCTAACCGCACATATCATACATCAGCCGGAAGAATTTGTCAAGGACTTTTTTGGTAAAATTTTAATGAGGAGGGGCAAATCCCCTCCTCATTTATGTTTCCGGGAAACCATACATCGCCAGCGTAAAGCGGTGCAGAGCTTTATCCCGTTTCCGGTAAACCGTGGCCTGCTCCACTCCCAATTCTCCGCAAAGCCGATCCACAGCCTTGCGCTCCGGGAACAGGTACATCCGTTGCAGGATCAGTATTTCCTCCGGGTCCAGGGCATTTAACCCCCGGTCTGTCACCGCCAACCACTGTTTTACTCGGGCCAAGCTCCACTCCAACTCCTGCCGCTCCGCCATATTGTTGATAAGGGCATCCTCCCGACCACGGACTCCGCTATGTCCTCCCAGCTTGGGGGCGGCGGAGCTGCGCAGTGTTACAGCGTTTGCCTCCAGCATACAGATCTGCTCCGGGATATTCTTTTCTGCTGTTCGCATAGCGCTGTAGCGCTTTAGCTTTTCCATTGCTTCTTCTTTCCATTGCATGGTTATATACCTCACTTTCCGTAACGCTGGCCGTAGGCGTGAATCCCCGCCCAGCGGCCCAAAAACCAGGCCTTCCATTCCTTGCACAGCTTGTTTTCACATTTGTCCGGGCAAGCCACCCGCATACAGCCCTCACAGGGACTTCCCAAATTTCTTCCGTTCATTTTGTTCCTCCTTTACAGCCGGGGCAAAGCTCCTCGCCCCACACAAACACTTCCTTGCCACATTCCCGGCACCAGGCACAGGGAAGGGCGCTCTGCATATCCCCCGGAAACAGCGGGGGGCCTGTCCGAATGGGTCGCCGCTTGGACGGTCTTAAGTACAAAATTCCCATAAATTCCTCCATTTTTGTACTTGTTCGTGTACTTACTACACCCCCATATTAGTATGCAGAACCCAGATTGTCAAGGACTTCACAAAGTGTTTCTTTGTATTTGTGTACTTGCACAAGTACAAGGCTTTATGTTTGTTAAAATTTTACAAAATAACGCAAAAAGAACGGCCCTTAGGCCGTTCTTTACAATTTATACCAATGTGAGTTCTTTTTCGCGCTGCCAAACAAGACCCTTGGGGTAGAAGAAACGGATCTTCTCCTCCGCCAGGCGGATATCCGCCACAGCGGCCGTCCGCTGTTCTCCGTCCAAATTGATAGAAGTAGGTTTGTCGAAGATCACTTTCAGCCGGTCGGTAGAATAGTGTTTCACCAGATGAGAAAGTTCCTTGTAGCGGCCATTTTTATACTTACCGATCACCGTCGGAACCTGCAGAATATTCACCCCTTCGATCACCAGCACCTCCAGCTTTCCGTCCGTGGGGTCTGCCTCCGGCACCGGATTGAAGCCACCGCCGTAAAACCGGCCGTTACAGGCGCAGATGAGTGTCTTTTTCCCGTCGATCCGCTCTCCGCCAAGTTCGATGACGTAATGCTCACTGATCCCTTTGAGCAGGTTGATCACTGTGGATGCGGCATAGGCACGAAAACCGCTTAACAGCGGCAGCCGTTTGTAGTTGGCCACATCGGCGGCAATTCGGGCATCCAAACCCACGGAGCAGATGTTCAAGCTGTAATCATCGTTGCAGCGGATCAGGTCGAAGGTAACTTCCTCCGCATCCAAAAGCCGCTCCAAATCCCGGAAGGCATCCGGTTGGTCGAACACCCGGACAAAATCGTTGCCGCTGCCACCGGAGTACATGGTCACCGCCACATTGGGGTAGCCCGCTACACCGGACACGATCTCATTCATCGTACCGTCGCCGCCGCAGGAATAGATGCGGATCTCCTCACCGGACTGGGCCGCCTTTCTTGCAATCTCCCGGCACTGGCCGGGGGCACCGGAAACTTCGATAGCATAGTCCAGGCCCTTGCACAGCTTATGGATCTGTTCGCTGTATGCGGCAGTTCTGTCTCTGCTGCCGGCTGCGGGATTGATAATAAATAAATGTTTCATTTCTTTCTCCGTGTGTTGTCAGTAAACATATACAGATCGCATTTGATTTTGCCGTTGTAGAATTTCCGTTTTTTATCTGCCCGACGGCCGAAATAATGCTCAAATTCCGGCTCGGAAGTGATGATAAATTTCTTCCAATCGTTGGCAAATTTCAGATGGCGGCCCAAAGCGCTGTAAAGTCCCCGAGCGGAATTTTGCTCCATCATACGCTCACCGTAGGGCGGATTGCTGATAATGATACCGGACTCTGCCGGCAAGCTCATTTTGGTGGCGTCGCCGTCTTTGAAGGTAACGCAGTCGGCAACACCGGCTTTCCGGGCATTGGCAAAGGATAACGATACGCAGGCCGGGTCATTGTCAGAGCCCATAATGCGATAATCCCCGTTAAATTCCCTATCCCGGGCCTCGGTCTTGGCCTGCTCCCAGGCTTCCTTGGGCATCCATGGGTAATTTTCCGCCGCAAAATTGCGGTTTAAGCCCGGCGCCCGGTTCTTGGCAATGAGGGCTGCCTCAATGGCAATAGTGCCGGAGCCACAGAAAGGATCCCACAGGAATTCCCGGCCACGGTATTTACTCAGCTGCACCATACCGGCAGCCAAGGTTTCGTGCAAAGGCGCATCGTTGCCGATAGCCCGGTAGCCACGCTTATGCAGACCCTGTCCGGAGGTGTCCAGAGAGAGGGTCACCTGGTCATTGAGAATGGTAAAGTGGAGCTGGAACTTCACACCGGTCTCCGGCAGCCAGCTTACGCCGTACTTCTCACCCAAACGGCGGGAGGCAGCTTTTTTAATGATGGCCTGGCAATCGGACACGCTCATCAGCTGGCTGTTCAGGCAGTGACCCTTTACCGGAAACTGGCCGTCAGCGGGGATATAGTCCTCCAAATTGGCAGCCAAGACACCCTGGAACAGTTCTTCAAAGGTTTTCGCCTGGAACTGCGCCAGCACCACCATCACCCGTTCGCCGGTTCGCAGGCAGATATTGGCCTTTGCCAAAGCATTTTCGTCACCGGTGAACAGGACACGACGGTCCTCCACCCGGACATTTTCCATATTTAATCTTCTCAGCTCGTCGCCGGCAAGGCCCTCCAGGCCAAACAGGCAAGGTACGATCAGTTGCATAATTTCCTCCTACGGAATGATTTTCGTGGGTTTTAGGTAGCGTTCTTCTTCGGAAAAAACGCAGCCGCAATACTTTTGCATATAAAAACAGTGCTCCCGGGCGTGTTCCTGTCCGGCCTTGAAAAGAGGTCTGAAGTCCCGATAGAGGAACTCCACGCCGTATTCTTGGGCGGCTCGTTCTGCCACGGCTTTCATCAGCTCGTGGTTCTGATAGGGGCTGATAAACAAAGAAGAGGTAAAGCTGTCAAAGCCTTGCTCTTTGGCGGTCTTGGCTGTTTGGAACAGGCGCATTTCATAGCATTTTACGCACCGATGGGCAATATCCTCCGCCACTTCCCGGATAAAGGGACGCAGAGCATATTGATCCTGCTCGATAAGGGGCAGCTGCACCTCTTTTGCGTACTCCCGCAGGCAGTTGCGGCGGCTGCGGTACTCGGTAAAGGGATGGATATTGGGGTTGTACCAAAAGCCGGTCACTTCGATATTTTCTTCCCGCAGGCTCGTTACGCACTGATTGGCGCAAGGGGCGCAGCAGATATGCAGTAAGGTCTTCATAACATTCTCCATAGCACAATTTTATTTATTATAACATAGATTTTTGGGGAGTACAATATTTTCTTTGTTTCGCAAAATACCTGCGGTATACTTGACGGGCAAGCTCCTTTTTAGTATCATAAGCAAAAAGGAGGTGCGCCATGGACGAGATTTTTATGCGGGAGGCTCTGGGCTTGGCAAAAGAGGCTTTTGCCGAGGGTGAAGTGCCGGTGGGCTGTGTCATAGTACGTAAAGGCGAGATTGTGGGCCGGGGTCGCAACCGCCGGGAAACCGCAAAAACTGCCTTAGGCCACGCAGAAATCGAGGCCATTGCCGATGCCTGCAAGAATTTAGGCGGCTGGCGGCTGTGGGAATGTGAAATGTTCGTAACCTTAGAGCCCTGTCCTATGTGCGCCGGCGCAATCATCAATGCCCGGATCCCCCGGGTGGTTATCGCCGCCAAGGATGAAAAATATGGCGCTTGCGGGTCTGTTTGTGACCTGTTTCGTATGGAATTTAACCACCACCCGGTGGCAGAATACGGCCTGCTGGAAGCTGAATCCCAAGCCCTTTTACAGGCATTTTTCCGGGATCTGCGGGAGAAAATCAAGGACAGGCCTAAATGGAAAAAACCTGAATAGACAGAAAGAGAGTGTTAAAAACACTCTCTTTTCTTTTTCCCGTCATTGCCCCAGGAGATTGCCACGTCGCCTGCGGCTCCTCGCAATGACGCAGAAGAGCGACACAAAGGAGGTCTTTATGGAACAAAAGGTATTGCGTTTCAGCACGGTGGTGATTGTGGTGGCGCTGACCCTGCGGTTGCTGGGCAGTGCCGGGCTGGACTTTATCCTGTCCCCAAAAGCGGCCACCTGGATGTTCTTTTTGCAAACCGGGCGGCTCAGCAAGCCGGTAAACATAGAATCCACCGAACCGACCAAAGCCACAACCCCCACCGCTCCCCAAACACCGCCTGCGCCATCCAAACCGGTGGACATCCCCACCTTCTCCCCCGACGATGCCGCCGCCATCACAGTCAGCAGCGGATTTTCCTTTCAGGCCGACCTGCCCGCTTTGCTGACAAAGCCCCTTTCCTGGGACTTAAGCGGGGACGAACCTACGGTGCTGATCGTCCACTCTCACAGCACGGAAAGCTACAACGGCGGCGGCTACAAGGAAACCTCTCCCTATCACACCCTGGACGCAAACCACAATATGATCTCTATCGGTGCTTATGTGGCTGACCTTTTGGAAAAAGGGGGCATTTCGGTGATTCACGACACCGCCATCCACGACAACCCCTCCTACGACCTTTCCTACACCAACAGCCGCAGAAGTATGCAGGAATACCTGAAACGCTATCCCTCCATTCGCCTTGTGCTGGATCTGCACCGGGATTCTTATGAGGATGCCGCCGGCAACCAAATCGCCCACACGGTATTTTCCGAAGGAGAAACTCTCGCGCCGCTGATGTTTGTGGTAGGCACTGACTACGGCGGGCTAACCCATCCCAAGTGGCAAGAGAACCTCTCCTTAGCGCTGAAACTGCAAACACAATTGGAATCCTTTTGTCCGGGAATCTGCCGAAACCTGAATTTACGCACCCAGCGTTTCAATCAAGATCTTTCTGTGGGGTCACTATTGGTGGAAGTGGGGGCATCGGGTAACACCCACGCCCAGGCGCTGAAAGCCGCAGAAATGCTGGCAGAGGCAATTTTATCTCTGGCCCACGGCAGCAAATAAAAAAGGAACGGCAATGCCGTTCCTTTTTTAACTACGTCATTCCGAGCCTGCGGTAGCAGGCGTGGGAATCTCTTGGTAACATCTTGCAATTACGCACACTATACCAGGAGATTGCCACGGGTCTTCGACCCTCGCAATGACGAGGAAATTTGTAACTTGTAATTTATAATTATGAATTATTTCTTTTCTGCGTTCAGCGGGTCTACCACGATATCCGGGTAGGGATTAACAATGACAGTTCTATGGGAGTGATAGATTACCATACCGGGCTTTCTGTCCGGGGTCTTCTTCACCATTTTTACCGGTACTACATCCACCGGCACATTCTGTCCGCCGGCGGTTTCCGCATAATGGGCCGCCAGCTGGGCCGCCTGGGTAATGGTATCATCCGGGGGCGTTGTGCCGCCACAGGAGATGATCACGTGGCTGCCGTGGACCTTGGAAGCGTGAAGCCAAATATCGTCCTTCCGGGCCGCCTTAAAGGTTAGCTCATCATTTTGGGCATTGTTCCGGCCCACATAAATGGGATAGCCGTCGGTGGATGTAAACCGCATAGGGGGCAGCTTGCCGGTTTTCATTTTCCGCTTGCCGGTATCCTGCTTTACATAGCCGCCCTCCTGCAATTCCCGGCGGATTTCTTCCAGTTCCGCCTCGGATTGAGCCCGGTTCAGCTCGTCCAGCACGCTTTGCAAATAGGCAAGCTCCTGAGCACCCAGCTCCAGCTGCCGGGTCAGTTCCTTTTCCGCAGTCTTCATACGGGCATAGTCCTTATAGTACTTGGCCGCATTCTGTTGGGGTGACAGCAAGGGTGACAACGCCACCTGTATTTCCGCCATATTCTCATCATAAAAGTCCTGGACCGATACAGATGTCTGCCCCTTTTTGATGAGGTGCAGGTTTGCGGTGAGGATATCGCCCAACTGGCGCAGCCGTTCCCGTTCCAAGCTTTCCGCGCGCTCTTTTTCCTGTATGGCCATTTTCTTGGTCAGCCGCTGACAGAGATTCTGCACAGTCTTCCGCAGTCCCTGGCTCTTCTGCCGCATGGCGTCCTTCCGGTCCCGGAGAGTGTAGAATCCGTCCAGCAGGCTGCCAAAAGAATCTTTCTCCACACAGCCGCCGTACTGGCGAATAGGGCAAAAGGCAAACTGCTTAGGGCTTCCGTCGGCTGTGGTATAGAGATAGGGCGCAGGGTGATTTAAATGTTCGGCAAAAAACAGTTCCACTTTCTCCGCCACAGTGGGAATATTTAATTCCTCTATCCGGGCATCGGTCTCGCCGGCAGCAAACAGAGCCGCCTCCCGGCACACCAAGGGAGAAAGACCGCCAAAATTATCCATCAACCGGTCGCAGAGCAAATCTGCGCCGGGTCTCAGCAAGATTTCAGCAAAATCCTTGCAGGTTGCAGGGTTTTCTTTTTCAATGGGGGCAGGGTTTTGGTAGTACATACCCGGCAATGCAGGCCGAGCCGCTTCGTCCAGGCCCACCCGGCGCAGGCAGTCGATGATCCGTCCGTCAGCGCCCAGCAGGTACAGATTACAGGTTCTGCCCATCAGCTCGGCAACTAATTTCTTCTGCACCGGGTCGCCCATTTCGTCAATGCAATCAAAGGTAAATTCCGCCCACCGCTCCATAGGGATTTGGCGGATTTCTGCCAAGCGGGCGCCGGACAGGTGCTTGCGCAACAGCATGCAGAACATGGGCGGCTCCGGGGGATTCTCGGGGCTTCCCTCCGTCAAATGCAGGCGGGGTGCTGTGGGATTCATACCGAACAGGAGCTTATAGCGTCCCTCGGGGGATTTTAAGTGGAGAATCACCGTGTCCCGGCTGGGCTGGTGGATCTTCTCCACCCTGCCGCCGGGGGTTTTCTCCCGGATCTCTGTCAGCACCGCCGACAGAAAAAAAGCATCAAATGCCATTTATGCGTCCTCTTTCATCATAATCGCAAACAGTTCGTTCAGCCGCTCCGTGCGGCCCAACAGGTACAGCGCCCCAAACAGAGCCTCCAGGCCGGTAGCTTTGGCATACTCAATACGGCTGGCGGATTTGGGAGCTGCGTGGGTATGGGCATTCTTGCCCCGGCGAAAAAAGCCCAACTCTTCCTCGGTGAGGAACGGCTTAATCTTATCGGCAAAAGCCGCCTGGGTGGGGGCTTTCACCAAACGGACCGTGTCCTTATGAAGCTTCAGCACCGTCTGATCTCCCTTTTCGCATAAGTAAGCCCGGCACATCAGCTCATAGGCGCCGTCGCCAATATGGGCCAACCCTAAGCTGGAAATGGTATTCACCTGCCGGACATCCCAATTCATCTGAAAGTAATTTTCCACGGCCATTCTCCTTGTTTCTTCTTTATGGGTATTATAGCCTGTCTTTGGCTTTTTTTCAATGGCTTGTTGCATTCTTCATTGACGAAAGAACCGTTTTTTGCTATACTATACCCTGAAAATGCTTGAAAATGCGAGGTTTTTGTTATGAGAATGCGCAGAATGAAGAACTTGGACAGCCGTATGGCAGCCACCGCTGCCTATCGGATTGAAAATCCTGCCGACCGCAAGGGCATTTGGCGGGAATTGAAGAAAGATTGTAACGCCCTTTGGGTAGAAGTCGGCTGCGGCAAGGGCAAGTTCACCGCAGAGACCGCGCAGGCCAATCCCGATGTGCTGCTGATCGCTGTGGAGCGGTGCCGGGAGGCTATGGTTGTAGCCATGGAAAATGCGCAGAATATGGGTCTTACGAATGTATTTTTCATCGATATGGACGTTTCTAACATTGAAGAAATTTTCGCCCCCGGGGAAATGGATCGGCTGTTTATCAACTTCCCCGACCCCTGGCCCCGGAAGAAAAACGGCAAGCGCCGGCTGACCCATCGGGGTTTCCTGGACAAATACTGCCGCACCGTAAAAGAGGGCGGCGAGATCCACTTCAAGACCGACAACGCGCCCCTGTTTGAATTCTCCGTGGAAGAGTTTGCTGCCTGTGGTCTGGAAGTGAAGAATCTCACCCGGAATCTCCACGAAAACGGCATTGTTGGCATTATGACCGGCTACGAGGAGAAGTTCCACGCTTTGGGTACACCCATTAACCGCTGCGAAGTGGTATGTAAGCCCTTCGTTATGCCTAAGGAAGAAAAGAAAACCGACGAGGAATAAAACTTTATGAACACTTATCACGCAGGTTCCTGCGATATCGCGGTGATCGGTGCAGGTCACGCGGGCATTGAGGCAGCTTTGGCTGCTGCCCGGCTGGGCCACAAAGTCATTCTGTTCACCATCAATTTGGATGCCGTGGGCAATATGCCCTGCAATCCGGCCATCGGCGGCACAGGCAAAGGCCATTTGGTCCGGGAGCTGGACGCTTTGGGCGGACAGATGGGTCTTGCGGCGGATGCGGCCTGCATCCAGTACCGGATGCTGAACCGGGGCAAAGGCCCGGCTGTCCACTCTCTTCGCGCCCAGGGCGACCGGCGGAAATATCAGGAGTATATGAAACACACTCTGGAGCTGCAGGAAAATTTGGAGCTGAAACAAGCCCAAATCGTTGAAGTATATACAGAAAACAATACTGTCACCGGTGTTCGCACCAAGCTGGGCGCAATTTACGATGCCAAAGCTGTCATCATCGCCACCGGCACGTACTTGGACAGCACCGTTATTACCGGCGAGAGTGTGGAGTCTGCCGGCCCGGACGGTATGTACGCATCCATCGGTTTGGCTGACAATTTGCGTCAGTTGGGTCTGCCTTTGCGCCGGTTCAAAACCGGCACGCCGCCCCGTGTTAATCGCCGCAGTATTGATTTTTCCAAGATGGAATTGCAGCCCGGTGACGAAGACCCGGAGCCGTTCTCTTTCCGTACCACCCACAAGCTGAACAACCAGGCAGTTTGCCACTTAACCTACACCAACGCCGAAACCCATCGGATCATCAAGGAAAATCTCCACCGCAGCCCCATGTATGACGGAACGATTTCCGGCGTTGGTCCTCGGTACTGCCCCAGTATAGAAACCAAGATCGTCCGTTTTGCGGATAAGGAGCGGCATCAGCTGTTCATTGAACCCTGCGGTTTGGACACGGAGGAGATGTATATTCAAGGCTTTTCCTCTTCCCTTCCCGAAGATGTGCAGCTAAAGATGCTGCGCACCGTTACAGGTTTGGAGAACGCGGAAATGATGCGTCCGGCCTATGCCATTGAATATGAGTGCATTGACCCCACGGCCCTACTGCCCACTTTGGAATATAAAAAAATCGCAGGCCTCTACGGCGCAGGCCAGTTCAATGGTTCTTCCGGCTACGAAGAAGCCGCCGTCCAGGGCTTGGTGGCCGGTATCAACGCGGCTTTGAAGCTACAAGGTAAAGACCCACTCATTCTCACCCGGGACACCAGCTACATCGGTACGCTGATTGACGATTTGGTGACCAAGGGCACGGAAGAGCCTTACCGGATTATGACCAGCCGCAGTGAATACCGTCTGCTCCACCGGCAGGACAATGCCGACCGGCGACTGACCCATATCGGTGCGGCGGTGGGACTTGTCCCTGCTGAGCAACTTGCCAAGGTGGAAGAAAAATACCGGGCCGTGGAGAAAGAAATTGCCCGGCTGGAAGCCAAGGGTGTTCCCGGTTCTCCGGAGCTGAACGCGATGCTTGCTCTGCGTGAATCTACCCCGGTAGAAAATTCTGCAAGGCTTGTTGACCTCTTACGCAGACCCCAGGTGACCTATGCGGACATTGCACCCCTCGACCCGGAAAGACCGGAGCTACCTCTTTCCGTAACCGAGGCGGTGGAGATTCAAGTGAAGTATGCAGGTTATCTTGCCCGGCAGGAAAAGCAGGTGGCTGAATTCAAAAAGGAAGAATCCCGACTCTTGCCCCCGGATTTGGATTACGAATCCATCGCAGGTCTGCGCTTGGAGGCCCGACAGAAACTCAGTGAAATTCGCCCTGTGTCCATTGGACAGGCAGGCCGTATTTCCGGTGTCAGCCCGGCCGATATCGCCGTACTGCTGATTTACCTGGAACAGAATCCCCCTGAATAAGCAAAAAAGGACTTGGCTTTCGCCAAGTCCTTTTGTTGTTCAATTAGCCGTTGTTAGCCATCTCGTTCAGAGCGTCCTTGCGGCTGAAGTTTGCACGGCCCTTCTCATCGAAGCCCATGAACTTAACCCAAGTCATATCGCCCAGGTTCAGAACATCCTCAACTTTCTCAACGCGGCGGTTCTCCAGCTTGGAGATGTGAACCATACCGTCGTGACCGGGAGCGATCTCAACGAAAGCGCCGATGGGCAGGATGCGAACGACCTTGCCGTAGTAGAGCTTACCCTCCTCGGGAACGAAGCAAATGTCGTCAACCATCTTCTTGGCAGCGTAGGCAGCGGCAGCGTCCACAGCGGAGATGAAGACGGAACCGTCGTCATCGATGTCCACCTTAGCGCCGGTGTCTGCGCAGATCTTCTGAATGGTCTTGCCGCCGGAGCCGATGACCTCGCGGATCTTGTCCACGGGGATCTTCAGGCTGAGCATCTTGGGAGCGTACTCGGAAACCTCAGCGCGGGGCTCAGCGATGCAGGGCAGCATAATGCCGTCCAGGATCTCCAGACGAGCCTTACGGCAGCGCTCCAGAGCATCGGCAATGATTTCCATAGTCAGGCCCTTGTTCTTCAGGTCCATCTGGATAGCGGTAATACCCTCGGTAGTACCGGCAACCTTGAAGTCCATTTCGCCGTGGAAGTCCTCAACACCCTGAATATCGGTGAAGGTTCTCCACTCGCCGGTCTCCTGATCGGAGATCAGACCGCAGGAAATACCTGCAACAGGGCGCTTGATGGGCACGCCGGCGTCCATCAGAGCCAGGGTAGAACCACAGATAGAGCCCTGGGAAGTAGAACCGTTGGAGCTCAGAACCTCGGAAACCACGCGGATAGCGTAGGGGAACTCCTCAACGGAGGGAATCACGGGGAGCAATGCCTTCTCAGCCAGAGCGCCGTGACCGATCTCACGACGGGAGGTGGAGCGGGCAGCTCTTGCTTCGCCGGTGGAGTAGGCGGGGAAGTTGTAGTGGTGGATATACCGACGAGTTTCCTCGGGGTAGATGGTGTCCAGCTTCTGCGCAGCGGACAGGGTGTTCAGGGTGCAGATGGACAGAACCTGGGTCTGACCACGGCTGAACAGACCGCTACCGTGCACACGGGGCAGCAGGCCAACCTCGGCGCCCAGAGGACGGATATCGTCCATGCCACGGCCGTCAACACGCTTGCCGGCCAGCAGCCACTTCTTAACGACCTTCTTCTGCATCTTGTACAGGCAAACCTCGATATGCTCCTCGAAGTCCTCGTACTTCTCTGCAAACTTAGCAGCAAAGTCCAGACGGGCAGCGGTCAGACGCTCCTCGCGGACATTCTTGTCGTCGGTGTCCAAAGCATACTCAATCTGACCCAGGCCGTACTCGATCAGATCGTCCAGCAGGTCGTGGTTCACAGCAGCCTTCTCGAAGGTGAACTTAGGCTTGCCGATCTCAGCAACAATGGAGTTAATGAACTTCACGATCTCCATATTGGTCTCGTGGGCAATGCGGATGGACTCCAGCACAACAGCCTCGGGAGCTTCGTTGGCCTCGGTCTCGATCATGACAACCTTCTCAAAGGTGGAGGCGATGCACACGAAGCAGTCGCAAGCCTCACGCTCGTCGGCGGAGGGGTTCACGATATACTTGTCGCCCAGGTGCGCAACATTGGTGGTAGCAACAGGTCCGTTCCAAGGCACATCGGAAGAGGCGATGGCGATGGATGCGCCCAGGGATGCTACGATCTCAACAGGGTTATCGTAATCGTTAGCAAACACGGTGCAGGTAACGACGGTATCATTACGCAGCTCCTCGTCGAACAGAGGACGCATGGGACGGTCAATGATACGGCTGTTCAGAATGCCGCGATCGGAGGGCTTGCCCTCACGGCGGTTAAAGGAGCCGGGGATGCGGCCTACGGAGTACATTCTCTCTTCGAACTCGATGGTCAGAGGGAAGTAGTCGATGCCGGACTTGGGAATGGGGTTGCAGGTGCAAGTGGTCAGCACTACGGTGTCACCGTAGCGGCAGATGCACTCTGCATTGGCCAGTTCAGCCACCTTACCGGTCTCTACGGTAAAGGGACGGCCACCGATTTCCATTTCGAAAACCTTATGATTGGGGAACTGTTTCTTGGTAATCATTTGTGTAACCTCCTTAATTTGTGGAATTGAAAATTGAAAATTGAAAGTTGAAAATTAATTGCTTAATTTTCCTTTTCAACAGCCATTTCCAGGAGGTTTAGCACTTGAAACAAGCAACGAGCGGATCTGCAATTCGTTACCTCTTTCAACTGCTAAAAGCACTCCCAAAGGTATTGCAAAACGGAGTTGGGAAATCATTTTCAATTTTGAATTTTCAATTTTGAATGAAAAAGGGCGATGTTCCCATCGCCCTTTTTTGTCTTACTTACGGATACCCAGCTTGGCGATCAGGGCGCGGTAACGGTTGATATCCTTGTGTGCCAGATAGTCCAGCATCTTGCGGCGCTTACCAACCATCATCAGCAGACCACGACGGGAGTGGTTGTCGTGCTTGTGGGTACGCAGGTGATCGGTCAGCTCGTTGATACGGGCAGTCAGGATAGCGAC
>JAFZDL010000079.1 GCA_017561205.1 Oscillospiraceae bacterium
GGCTGTTTTGAGAGTGTGCGATACAAAATGCAATATATAGAGCCATACTATCGTTAAACAACCGCTATTCGTTAAACGACTACGGACATTATATCTATAAAAAGGCCTCTGATATGATCTTTTTTGGAACATTTCAGAGGCCTTTTAATTGTTGTGTTTTTACGCTTTTTGATTAGAAAAAATATGAATTTGTTTTTTCAGATATTGTAGGCACTGCCTGATTATGGGAGTTCCTACGCTTATTGTAATTTACGTTTTAGTTCTAGCATTTTCTGCTCGATTAACCGGATTGTTTCCAGAAACGCTTCATCGCTCTTACCGCTGGGATCTTCCAGGCCCCAGTCCTCCTGGTGGAAACAGGGTAGGAAGGGGCACTGAACATTACAGCCCATGGTGACCACCACATCCACCTCCGGAATTTCGGATAGGAGTTTGCTGTGCTGGGTCGCTTCCATGTCAATTCCATGCAACTGCTTCATCAGCCGGACAGCATCCTGGTTGATTTGGGGCTTTGTTTCCGTACCGGCAGAATAGCTTTCAAACACATCGGAAGCCAGCTTCTTGCCTAACGCTTCTGCAATCTGACTGCGGCAGGAATTATGGACGCAGATAAAAGCTACTTTCTTCATATCAGAAACCCAGCTTGTGCAGCAGTTTCTCTACATCGGTGGCCTTCAGGACCTTGCCCATGGAAACTACCTTCTCATTGACCACCAAAGCAGGCATACTCATAACGCCATACTCCATGATCTTCTCCATATCAGTCACATACTCGACTTCGATTGCAAGACCCAGATTCTGTACCGCAGTCTTGGATGCTTCATACAGATCGTGGCAGTTCTTGCAGCCGGAACCCAGAACCTTGATGGTGTTCTTACCGCAGCAGCAAGTATTCTCTGCCTTGGGCGCAGAGCCACAGCAACAGCCGATCTCTTCTGCCTTGGGTGCAGTGCTGCCGCAGCAGCAACCGGTTTCTTTCTTTACTTCTTTCTTTTTGCCAAAGTTAAACAGTGCCATAATATATTACCTCCGTTTTTTGAATCAACAACAATTGGATGTACCGCAGCAGCAGGAAGATGCTGCCTTTTTCTCTTTACCCGCAAAGAACCGCTTTAAGTTTTCGGGGAGCTGATATTCTCCACAGGTGCAGACATTGGGATGATAGATTGCTTTCAAGATAGCGTCAGCCAGCATCTCTCCGGTGGGAACTTCATAGGTCTTGCCATCGTGTTCAAAGACTCTGCAATCCACCTGCACACCGGCAATGTCTCCGCAGCAGCCGCAATCGGATTCTGTGATGGTATCAAAAATATCCTGTCCATTCACAAGAATTGTGGGAGAGGAAAGGAAACGGTAGCTTGCTGCAATTTCCACCGTGTAGACTTCCTGCTTCCGGTAGCTCAGCTGATACCCGGCCAGTTCCAGGGCAGGCCGCAGAGCTTCCACAACCTCATCCAAAACCGCATCCGTGCCAACGCAGCGGTCACAGGTTTTCAGATCCAGATACAGATACTCGATTTTGATTTCCTTTTTTCCTTTGCTTGTACTGCCGCAACAGCAGCATTCCTCTTTTGCCTGGGGCTGATTTTGCAGTGCGGGAGCAATCCAGCCGGTATCATCTCCTACATAGGCGATGGCACCAACAGGACACAGATTGCCGCAGCCATGGCAGTGGTCAATGCAATTGTCGGGATTTACTACCACCGGAACGGGTGCTTTACTCTTGTCATAGACACCGTGGGTGCATTTAGCAACACAGGAGCCACATTCCTGACAGGTCAAAATGTCGATAACAGGATACCATTTCTTTGCCATATTTCACATCTCCTTCATACCAGTAAGAACTGTATTGCGTTGAAGAAATAACCGACGATCATAATGCCAACGGTGCAGATGGCTACAAAGACACCCAGCAGCTTTGGCTTGATGGCTTTGCGGAGCATGATCATGGAGGGAACGCTCAAAGTCGTTACGCCCATCATAAAGCTGAGAACGACACCCAGCTGTGCGCCCTTGGCAAGAAGCGCTTCCGCAATGGGGATCGTACCGAAGATGTCCGCATACATGGGAACACCTGCGATTGTGGCAATCACCACACCCAGAGGATTTCCGGTGCCCAGCAGCTTGATGATGAATTCTTCGGGAATCCAGTTATGGATAAATGCACCAATGCCAACACCAA
>JAFZDL010000080.1 GCA_017561205.1 Oscillospiraceae bacterium
AATCGAACCCATGTTACCGCCGTGAAAGGGCGGTGTCTTAACCGCTTGACCAACGGGCCTGGTAGCGGCGACCTGATTCGAACAGGTGACATACCGGGTATGAACCGGCTACTCTACCAACTGAGTTACGCCGCCATATTTCCGCTTAGGAAAATCAGCTTTGTCATTATACACAGGGTTTGTCGGTTTGTCAAGAATTATTTGCGTATTTTCCGGGGAATTTTTGGAAAGAATCCTTTTTGAGGTGATAAAATGCGATTGGTTAGGCCCATTATGCTGTTTTTCTTAGGTGGCACAGGGTATGTTGCGTTGGAATTTCTGTGGCGGGGGTGGAGCCATTTTAGTATGTTCCTGGCCGGGGGCACTTGCTTTCTGCTATTGGGAAAGCTGAATGCCACCCAGCCGCGGTTACCCCTGCTCCTGCGGGGAATCGTAGGGGCAGGGGTCATTACGATGATCGAATTGCTGGCAGGGCTTGTGTTCAACCGGGATTATGGGGTTTGGGATTATCGGCATTTGCCGATGAATTTCCACGGGCAGATCTGCCTGCGGTTTTTTCTGTTGTGGATTCCCATTAGCCTTGTGGGAATGTGGTTATACAACTGGCTGCAAAAGCATATAGTTCCGGCAGCGTAGGACTATACATTATATAATATATCAAAACAGAGTGTCGATGGAGGCGAAGCGGTAGCCCATATCCTCCCATTTGGTGAGCAGCTCATCCAAAATCTCTGCGTTGGTGCTGGATGTGGAGTGGAGCAGCACCACTGCGCCGTTATGGATCCGGGGCAGGAGCTTGGTGAACGCTTCGTCCTTGGTGGGTTGGGCATCGTTGCGCCAGTCTACATAGGCAAGACTCCAAAACACCGTCTTATAGCCCAAGTCCTTTGCCATTTGCAAATTCTGCTGGCTGTAAATCCCTTGGGGTGGGCGGTAGTACTTGGGCAGTTCCTTGCCGGTGGTTTCTTTGAACAGGGTCTCCAAATCCTGCAGCTCCTTGGCAAAGGCCGCTTTTTCTGAAAGCTTGCTCATATCGAAGTGGTGCATAGTATGGTTGCCTACGATGTGACCTTCGTCCACCATGCGGCGGACAAAGTCGCCGTTGCGTTCTATGTAATTGCCAACTAAGAAGAAAGCAGCGGGGGCGTTGTGCTTTTTCAGCACATCTAAGATCTGCGCGGTGCTGCCGTTTTCGTAGCCGGAGTCAAAGGTGAGGTAAATCACCTTTTCGTTGGTGTTGCCCAAGTAGGCTGCGTCATAGTACTCTAACTGTTTTGCGTTTGCCGGGCCGGTGGGGGGCTGTCCCTCTGTCTGGAAAGAAAGCCCCCAGGACCCGGTTTCTACGGTCAAATTCCAAAATTGGGTGATTCCCAGTATGATAGCGGCACACACAGCGCCCACAGCGATCCAAATATCCTTTTTACGCATAATATCCCTCCTGGCACATTTTATGGGGGGAAAAATTCCTATATGCACAAGATATTGTGTCGGATTTTGGATGGAAAATAAAATCTGCGAATTGTACGAAAATGAAGTAAAATTTTTGTGATTTTTTCCAAAAAAACGCTTGACAACTGTCTAATATGGTGGTATCATAATCGAGCGCGTGTAGGCGAAGTCTGCGTGCGCAATGCGATGATGCAGGAGATTGCGCTGAATAAGCGGTAACTTCTGCGGAGTATGTCCGGTCATCGGGCGGCTGAACTGCTTCTGTTTAGCGCAGCGTATATCGTTGCGGCAGGAGAACGGTCGGCCTTGCGTCGGCCATTTTTCTTGGCTCAAAGTGATACGCACGGTTGCGTTAACAGGAAAGTTCACCGTACCCAGACACCAAGCAAACTGAGTACGAAAATTTAGGAGGAAAACAAACAATGGCAAACCAGGAAATGATCCGCATTCGGCTGAAGGCTTACGATCATCAGTTGATCGACGCCAGCGCAGCCAAGATCGTCGATACCGCTAAGCGCAACGGCGCTGCAGTATCCGGCCCCATCCCCCTGCCCACCAAGAAGGAAGTTGTTACCATCCTTCGCGCTGTTCATAAGTACAAGGACAGCCGTGAGCAGTTCGAGCGCA
>JAFZDL010000081.1 GCA_017561205.1 Oscillospiraceae bacterium
AATTTATGGCGATTACTCTCGTTATACCAGCAAACCTCTCAAGGATTTTATCTATGAGAGCAATAAAGGCAAGAGTGTATTTTTTGTTTCCACCAAGGAAGAAGCAATCGAAATGCTGACAAAGTAAATTCCAATTTGTCGGCGACTACCCCAACCCGCAGCGATGCGGTGTTGGGGTTTTCTTGTTCCTCCCACCCCTGCATCCATAACTCTTAAAAGAGCAAACATATAAAACGGATGCAAAGCGGTCGTTTTGGACTCGCTCTGCAACCGCTTAACAACCGTTTAGTATTCGTTTAGCATTCGCTGTGCAACCGTTATTCATCCGAAAAGCACCCGCTAAACGACTGTAAAACAAGAATAAGTCTAACTATAAGAGAACCTAAAATAACAAAATATTTAATTATTCAAACACCTTTGTAGGACTGCTTCATATTCTTCTATTTTAGTGCATTACGACCCCAAACGAAGAGTTAATGATATCTGGATGAGATATAACCCTTTCGTGAGGTAGGTCGTATTTCTTTGTCTTCTACACAATGAATAATGAGGAAAGAGGTGGACGGAAACAAAATCACTGCGAAACGGTATAAATGGGTCAAACCCATGGACTACAGTTCTCTTTTATGTTATAATGAGAACCGTAGAGAACAGATACATATTTACATATTCACAAACACAATAGGAGTACATATTTATCCCTTGGCGGAGGGATGGGTATGTACTCCTTTTTATTTTATCTGGCAAAGTTAGTGTGTGTAGTTAACCTTTCTATTCCTCCTTTTATGTTTATGATATTCCTCCTCCTTTATTTAGATGCACGGTGCCGAGCCAGACGGCACCACCTACATAATTATAAAGAAAGAAGGTGTGCAAATGAGAATCCTTATTTTGAAGATGACACTGTCTGATGGACAGGTTGTATTTCTTCCATCCTTTGTAAGAGAAGATGATGTGGTCACAATCCATCTTCCCGATTGGGCAACGAAGGTCAATATCATTAGAGAAGAACCGAAGCCTTCGGTAACAACTTTTACTATTTATGCAACAGACGGAAAGGAAGTGTAACTATGACCGATGAAACCATTAAAGATTTGTTCTATGGAAACCTGAACCTATTTGACAGACCGATGCACCGTAACGAAGAGTACAACACCGCTTTACAGGTTGCAGCAGAAGCAAGAGATGCTTTGGAAGCAACGATGACCGACGAGCAGAAGAAATTGCTCGATGCCTATGTAGATAAGCATAGCACCGTATCCTGCCATCTGGAATACTCCGCATTCCTTGTTGGCTACAAAACGGCAACCCGCCTGTTGAGCGAGGCGATTTTCGGAAAGGAGCACGAATAAAAGCAAAAGTTCCTTTTTTATAGAAAAAGAGAACAGTAAAATCCCCATTTTACAAGGGTTTTTAAATATTCCCTTGAAAAGTGGTCTAAAACAGGAACTTTTTTCATCGAAAACGAGAACTTTTAGGAGAAAACTATGACTTCAAGACCTATCACAATGGAGGAATTTAAAAATATAGTTCAAGCCATTATGGACGGTGGCTATAACTTCCGCCCTAATCCCACCATCGCACTTTTGTGCCAGATGCAAGCCTCATGCGGATTGAGAATCAACGATTGTCTTCGTGTCCGATTAAAAGATATTTATAAGAGCGAAGACAATCACTATCGCATCAAAGTTAAAGAGCAGAAAACTGGGAAATGGCGAGATACCATTTTTTATGCCGACTTATATTTCAAACTATCGGAGTACTGTATAGAACACGGTCGCAAGAAGGACGAACCGATTTTTAACCTCACTTCCAGAGCAGTAAGCAAATATTTGAAGAAGGTAACCGAATATCTCGACCTTGATGGAGTCGGAACCCATTCATTTAGAAAACTGTATGCTACTGAAATATTTAAAAATTCTGACTTGCTGACCGTTTCTATGGCACTTATGCACAGTAATATTAATACGACCGTTCGGTACTTGGCCAAGAACCCTCGCCTTGATTCTGTTCTTGAAGAGTGTGGAAGCAAATTATTGAATATCGAGGTGACAAATAAATGACAGTAGGAAAAGCATTGAAGTTCTCTTACAGAGCAATCGTCATTGTAATAGTGTTTGCTTTGATTGCAGGACTGCTAATCAACAGAGCAACAGAGGCGGAAAGCGGTTCATTCACCGCTTTGTCCTCACCGATGTCTTCTGCAGACAAAAAATGGGTTCACGAGACCTTCGATGGTTATGAAACCTTCGAGGAACTGCTCTACGACGGAATGATACCTTTTGTAACGAGCAACTTTGTTTACGACAGTGACTACGACCGACACTTTCTGGTCATCCAGCAGTTCAACTTCAACCAGTTCAGGCAAGATAACTTCCACGGGGTTTGCTACCAGTTTGCACAATGGGCAAAATCCGTTGTCACGGAATTATACGGCTGTGAAGTGCGATGCTATATTGCAGATGTCCGCTTAAATCGCAATTATTACAAAACACATTCTTACAACTATTTCATTGTTGAAGATTCTAATGGAAACCGAGAAACCTATTTTGTGGACTTCACTGGAATACTGTCTCATTATAGGCGGAACGAGCCGTATGGATGCTGTGTGAAGAAGATTGGTGATATGCCGTTTAAGGATTACTCTGAAAAGGTACTGAATGACGAAGTGTACCGAGTATACTAACGGAGGTGAAAATATGCAACTTATGTTTGGAGTAGTGTCTTACATCTTCATCCTTTTCGGAATGTACCATAGAAGTGTTATATCATTCATCCTGGCACCATTGTCAATCGCTATGCTGTTTTTCCATTATAAAGAGTACAAGGTTATAACCATAGTTTTAATGCTTTTACAAGGTCTTCTGACCGCTTTTATGGTATATCTACGAATGCAGGGTATCGTACACTCTGATTATCTGCTTTATGTATCGGCAATCAGTGTTCTGATGCTCTTATCAATGACCGTTGAAATGTTCATCCAGCAAAAACAGAAGGCGACGGCATAATGTTTTGCACTATTGAAAATGCTCCGATTTTATTATCGGGGCATTTTTTCTTGAAAATAAAAACGAATTCTAGAATCATGTGTTATCTCAATTTTATTTATGAAGGAGTTTTTATTATGTGTAAAGTCAATACAGGAGCAATTATTTTAGCAAACATTCCGTTTCACGAGGACAATCCGCATATGCACTATGGAGACCATTACTATGTCGTAGTAAGTAACACTGCTTGTTGCATACATAGTCCAGTGGTCCATGCGGTACCACTTTCCTCTAATTGCAACAGAAGATTGCCTACCCAAGTTGAGATTTATTGCAAAAACCTTCCGAAGAGGTCTTTTGCCCTTGCCGAGCAATTAACCCTGTTGCCAAAGTCTGCATTGGAAGATGGCAAATTGTGCGGTTATATTGAAAATGAATCTATGGAAAGGGTTCATTCCGCAATCAAAATCCAACTTTCACTGAATTAAACAGAAAGCACCCGCTGGGGTGCTTTTTGTTTTCCAACCACCCATCTTTCTATCAGAACCCATAAAAGAGCAAATAAAGTCTATCCTTAAAAATCCCCAAAATTATACCAAGATATATTCCGCCGACATAATTCAAAATCAACTCTTTTAAGATTTCCAAGAGAGGATGGGTGGACAGAAAAAGCACATCGGAATGAACCGATGTGCTTTTATGTTGGTTGGGTGGTTATCAAAGCCGTCTGAAATTCTCGATTTTCCTTTTGTCGTAACGGAAATACATTCTTTCTTGTCGGGTTTTAATAACTCGTTCCAAATAATCAATGACCATCAAACAGGTCTCCTCGTTGATATCATCACTGTAAATGCCTAACTTTGCATGGACGAGATTTCGTTTGTCACGAATGTCGTGTGCCATCTCGGCACCATCCATCCATCGAGGGTATTCAATATATTTCACAGCATTGATATAGTCTTTAAGAGTTGCCTTCTCCTTATACCCCTTACGGTCTTCTGGCTGGAAATCTTCTTCAAAGTAATTCTTGCCACTCATATCATTAAGCCAGTCAATAAGGATTGCTTCCAATATACTTCCCGCCATTATGAGAGTTGCTTTATAAGCCTTTGCCTTGAAACAGGCCCTTAATTCCTCAATATCTTGTCGGACCATTTCGGAAAATAGTTCGGACTTTTTCTCAAGAACCTTATCAAGGCACTCTGTGTTGAAGAGAGATGCAATACTTTGATTTTCCTCTTCGTTCCACTTGGCAATCAATTCATTATAAGCATCTATATCCAGTTGGTAATGGTGCTCAATTTCAAATGTCTTGCGGTATTCCTTCTCCGATAGAGTAGGACGAGGTATGTAGAGTTCACGAATTTGATGAGCAGTTAATGTGGGGCCGATTGATGCACGAGTGAAGCACGACAGCATTTCTTGTCCTGTCTGACTGTTTAAGAATAGGCAAATATATTCTGGCTGTACTTTCCCATTAGGGCGGAGAACGACATCCTGTTCCTTATGGTAAATGGGTTCGTAGGGTTCTTCATCAACCATATACACCGACTTAATAAAACCGTTATGTATGATAATGTCGTACCGCTGCACCTGCATATCCGTGAGTGCCCATTCTTTGAGTTTTGAATAGTCAATAGGATATTCGTATGCTCCGAGATTCTTGCCCGTTCCTTGCCGTCTGTGAGGTCTTCTGATTTCGGCAATATCGCCCAGACAGATAAGGTCCTCTTGGCCGATTAACTCTTGTATAAACTTTTTAACCTCACTTGTGTCCATGGCGATTTCCTCTCTTGCTTAATGATACTTTATGATAACTTTATCGTCTGGATAAAAATAGTTAATATCCTCAAAACTGTCGTTGCCGTCAATAGAAACACTTTTCACTTTTCCGTCGTTCCAGAATGCCAAACCAGCATCATCCAAATCGACGGTAACTATGTTTGTGAAGCCCATTTCTTCGAACTGCTCGACAACTGCCTCGTAGTTTTCACCGATATAATCGTCATAGTATCCAGCACATATTTTGCCTTGTGCCTGTGAAGTCCACTTGTTTATTCCAAAGCCAAGTAAGATGGCAAGAATTATAAACAACGGAATACCCAGTCCACAAATAAGACCAATTTTGTTGTCTCGCTTGTCTTTTCGCTCCTCGTATTCAAGTTCGGTTAAGCGAACCTTTTCCTTTCGCTCGTTTTCTCTGATGCGGGCCTCATCTCGCTTTGTGTGAGTGTAGTTGTAATTGTAATTGTGAGTGGTTGTCCTGTTCTCATCATCAATTACCAACTTCGCACCGCAGTACGAGCAGAAAGCGATATTGTCTTTAACATCGAGGTTGGCTCCACAGTTCTGACAAGTTAATTTTACTGTTTTCATTCACCAACCTCCTTAACCAACTGCTTCGATAGTGATTGTCCATCTCACATTGTCATCAGCATTGATTTCTAAATATCCTCCATTTAGTGGTCCGTTAAATGGTTGCATTTTTTCAAGCGATAATTTATCGGAAAACAGACTTTCTATCCAATATGCAGCATTATCACCATTGGAATATTTCAAATATACATAAAAACTACCGCCCCATTTTCCATCAATCGAAGATGCCTTTCCTGTAACAACAAAATTGCCACTAGGAACAGTTATATTTCGTATGGTTTTAAATCCACTACCAGAATAGGTTAGAGTTTTAAATGTAACCGTACCACATCTCGAACACTTCGTTCCACCTGTACTATGACCGAGAGCACTACCAGAGGTTTGTCCACAAGTCTTACACTTCTTTGCTTCTGTGCAGGTAGCAGAGGAATAGTTATGACCAGTTGCTTTAATATCATCACGATAACTATGGTCGCAAGTGGAGCACTTATAATCCTTGAAACCGCCTGCTTCACAAGTGGCATTCTTGGAATTGACCACCTTGTAGTCGTGCTTACCAGTTGCTTTCAGGTCTTCACGATATGTCTGTCCGCAACCACCGCACTTGAAGTCTTTATATCCGTCCTTGACACAGGTAGCATTTTCGGAAGCGGTGACTTCGTAATTGTGTAAGTGAATGAGTTCGGCACTATCCTTGTAATCTTTTATCTGCTCGAACAAGGCATTTGCTTCGTCCCATTTCTTTTCTGCTCTCAAAGCGGTTGCTTGAATATACAAGCATTCCTTTGCCTTTTCGGGAGCATCCTCGAAGTTGCCGAGTTTGCTGTAAATATCGTAAGCAGCAGAGTAATTCTGCTCGGCAAACAAGGCTTCCGCCTTGTTGTAATTGCTTCTCGGAAGAATGAATCCGAAGAAGATTACGGAGAAGAGGACAACCACAGTAAGAACCAGCAAAGTGATTTTTGTAATTGTTTTTTTCTTTCGCTTCTTGGCGGCAATTGCTTCGTTCTCGGCATAAATTAACCGTTCGCAATTATCAATCTGTACGGCAGCATCCTTATAATCTCTGATAGAACCAAACCCGTCGATTGCTTTTTGAAGAACGGCAATACGGTTGTCAGAGTTAGAGTTCATCAGTTTCAAAGACTTTTGATAGACAACTTCTTTCTTGGCCACTTCCGCTTTGTCAGAGCAGAGAGCAGATAAGTGTCGGGCATCTTCGAACTCCGAAATGCTATCGAATAACTTCTTCGCTGCGATAAAGTCATCTGCCGTAGTACCAGCATTCATTTTTGCAACCGCTTGGGTATATACCGCTTTTGACTGCTGATACTGTGCTTCTTTTCGAGCTGATTCAGCCTTATCGGCACAAAGAATGGAGAGTTGCTTTGCATCGGCATAATGAGGGATGGTATCAAACAACCGCTTCGCAGACAGGAAATCATCCTCATAAATGCCGTCGTTCATTTTGGAAACCGCTTGGTCATAAATAGATTTCACACTATTCTTCTTAACTGCTTCGGCATATCCTTCAAGGGTTGCCTTCAATTGCGGGTTAGCAAAACGAACCGCTTTCTCATAGTTAGGAGAATGGTCAAAACTATCATCGAGTCGTGCCAAGTCTTCCTGCCTCTTAACACCGCATTCAATGAGCAGTTTGGCAACATATATCATCGGGTGCTTCGGAGCCGTAGCGACCACTTGCTCTAACAATTGGTTTGCTTTCTGAATGTTGCCATCCTCAATAAGAAGTAAGGCATAGTCGATAGTCGCCTCAATGCTGGTGCCACCACTTGCGGTGTTTTCCTTTTTGTCGGTTGTTTTACCAGCAGAAAGTATTTTCTTGATGCCGTGTGTCAAGTCCTGCATGAATCCAAGTTTGGACATATCCTGTGCCTGCAAGTGGGAGAACTCTTCGGGCAGGTCGTAGGGGTCCATATCACGGTATGCGGGAATGAGAGTGTTCCTGGCACCATTGCGGATAAGGGAGAGATATCTGCTCCATTCGTTCTTTACCCAAACAGCATTGAAGTGTTCAGGTTTGGTACCGAGCACAACCATAACCTTTGCGGAGTTGAGTGCAGCAAAGATAATCGGTTCATACTCCTGACCGAGTTTGTCTTCAAGTGTAATACGGGAGAAGAATACTTTGTAACCTTCACGGGTAAGTTCGTTATAAAGTTCGGTTGCGAGAACACTGTCTTGGGTTCTGCGGCCATTGGCATCGGTTTCCTTATAACAGATAAACACATCAAACGGGTCTTCCGATTGAGATACTTCCAGAATGCCTTTTTGAATGCTGTCTATCTGTTCTGCTTCCTGCTCATAAATTGCTTTTTGAGTGTCATCCGCATACAGAATAGCGGACTTATAGTCCTCATCCGAGAAGATGGAAGTATATTGTGCTCGGTTAATAGTAGGAATACGACGGCGAGTAGCAGGGTCTTCTACATACTCAATACCATAACGGCAGAGAACGATAGACCAGTATGCTTCACTGTCACTCCTATCCTCGCTTAATATTTGCTCGTAAATGCTTAATGCCTTGTCATAATCATTGTTCCTACGGAAATGATTTGCTCGGTCATAAAGGTTTGAAATTCGCTCGTCAGACAGTCTTGGCAGGGTTTGCTTCGTGCCGCAATACTGACATTCAACTACGGTCGTACCTGCGACTATTTCAAGACTGCCTCCGCACATTTTACACTTGAATATAGACATCTCTTCACCCCTTGGAATAGGAATATTCCATTTCGTTTATTTTAACAATTTGCACTTCTTGTTTCTGATATCAATGAGTGAAAGCAGTTCATCTGCAGTAGAGGTAGCAAGTTCGTAATCTTCGCCATTAACGGCATTCTCAAAATCAGAGAAACCGTTCTGGATTTTTTCTTCTACTTCAACAAGAACTGCATTGGACATCGGGTCAGAATAACGGACTGCTTCATATACCTTTTTGGCAAGTGCTTTCAGTTCGGTGGTCTTGGCAGTGTTCATCAGATGCTCTGCATCTACTGTGAGAGATTTCACGAAGAATGTCTTAACCTTTACTCGTTGGTCGATGTCGGTAACAACCGATGCTGCAAATCCAGCCGAAAGAACCGCAATAGCAGTAATGGCAAGAACAAGCAGGCAAAAAATAATACCAATCCAGTTGGGCAAATTTGGAATTGCCATACAAGCAGTTCCTGCGATGAGCATGGCAATTAATCCAGCATAACTAATGGTAACAAGAGGAATGTTATAAAATACCTTTTGCTTATCGCTGGGTTTGAATGCGAAAAATGCACATACCAATTGACCGATGAAGGCAATTGTGATGAATATATATCCAACCCAGAAAGCACCGCCGAACTTGGTCATTCCGCCTGCTTCATTCGGTGTAACAAATACAATTACATTAAATAGGGCAAGGAATGTCGCCCAAATTATCGAGAAAAAACCAAATGTCTTTTTCATTGCTATACCTCCGCTTACGATAGGAAAAATCATCTATCCATGGTTAATTTAGATTTGATTGATTGCTTTTCTCTGTCTAAATCTTGAATTTGTTTCTTTAAAGGGGTCAATTCCTTTTCAATAGGAGCCAATTCTTCATTTACCGAAGCAATCAATTCATTCCGTTGATTTTTGGCAATAACATCTAATCTGGCTCTTTCCGAATCAAGTGCTTGAACTTCTTCCATTATTGCTTTTTTTCGTTTACCTGCAAATAACCCCAAACTTTCTCGTTCTTTAAGCAATGCACTTCTCTTTTCGGACAAAACTCGTATTTCGGCATCGATGGGTACAGGATTATTCTTTTTCTTGCTAATATTATTATATTGAATGTCTAAACGGCTTGCATTTTCCTTTAACGGTTTTAATTCGTCTTCAATTTCAGAAAGCCTTGCTTCTAGTTGTGCTTTTTCTTCGGCATGTTCGGCCCAGTATTTTTCAATTCTTTCTTCTTTTTCTTTTCGTGCTTTTTCTGCCTGTTTTTTCTCAAAATTAGACTTCCAAGTTTGCAAATTGCTTTTTGCTTTATTTATAGCAGCACTCAATTCATTTCGAGCAGTAATTGTCTTATAATCGGGAGACACATTTTCAATAACATCCTCGTAAATCTGCCAGAAGGAGTTATATTTACTTCCCGTCTTAATGGAAAAAGAAGCATTCATATTGCTAACCGTGGTATTACCAAGACTAATAATCGTATTAATAAGATTAGTTAGGCCTTCCTTATCCTCATAATGCTCATAAGCGGTCTCATCCATCATATTAAGGTTAAACTTGATAAGTTCGCTTATCAAACATTCTCTTTCATAAAACTCTCTTGCCGCACTAACCACTTCACCAGCGAATTCGTTGGCATGATTTACAATTAAATTGGAAACTGCTTGTATCCAGTTAAACAATTCAACAGTCATTGCTAACTTTCCGTCAGCCTTCAATTTGTCAGTCTGCTCTTCATCGGTTAAAAGTAGTTTGGTTGCATCGACAATACCACCTAGAACCTCTGAAACACGAATGTTGGCAAGATTGGATTGCCATCCCAAACACATTCCTTTTCTGAATGTTGCAAACCAATAATCAACCTTTTTCTCCAAAATTTTACAATAATATGTATATGCTTCTTCGTAATTACTATTTCCGTAGGCAGTGCTTGCCATTGTTTCCCAATTGCCGATTTGTTCTTGAACGGCATCCGTATCGTCAATTTTAACCGTGCCCGTAATTTCTTGAACCTTTGCTTTAACTCTATCCTTGGTATGTTTCATTCCACAACTTTCACAGACGGCAAAGTCACCACTTGCATCCATAGAGAGTTGACCACCGCAAATATCACAAATTAATGCTGCCATTTTCTTTTTCTCCTTTTTTATATTATAATATTTCGGAAAGCAACTTTGCTTTCATACTATTGAACTCTTCTTCGGAGAGCATTCCTGCTTCCTTCATCATTGTCAGTTTGTCAACCTTGGCCTTAAATGCTGCCATATCATCAACAGGAGCAGCAGGGGTTACAGGAGCAGTGGCAGAATTCATCGCATCGTTCATCATTCCGCCAACCATACCGCCAACGGCACCGCCGACACCTGCCATTGTTCCAAAACCAACACCCATATTCGTAAACTCACCAACCGCCTCGTTCTGGGCAACCTTTTCAGCAACATCGAAACCTCTCTCTTGCTGGTAGGTGTAACCTTCCTGTGCTCGTTTGGTTGCCTGTGCTCTCGAATCAATAACGGTTTTCTGTGCTTCGGTTTCTGCATTGATAATCTCGGTCTGCTGACGAAGTTTTGCTTCGGCAATGTCGGCATATTGACGGAAGTGCAGTTCCTTAAACTTTTCATACTGTATGTCACCATCTGGCTTAACGATAGTAGTCACAAAGAACTGTTCGAGTGCCACACCATAATCTGCAAAATCGCCTACAAGAAGGTTCTTGATGGCATTGGAGAACATAGTGAGGTTCTCGTCAATCTCAAAGATGTTAATGCTATTGGTCTTCATAACCTGTGCAATATAAGTCTTCACACGGGTCATCAGGAAGGAACGGAAGTAATTGGTCAACTGCTGTTGTCCAAGATAACTTTCGGTACCAACCAATTTCAGAAGAAGTTTTCTGCTATCTTCGGCACGGAGAGACATCTCACCAGATGCACCGATAGAAAGTGGGAAGCCGTAAGTAGGTTCTATATACTGAACACGGGAGTCAGTGCCCCATTTAATGTTCATCTGCTCGGTCTTGTTGATAAAATAAACCTCGCAATGGAACGGTGTTTTATCGTCTGTTGCCTTGTTGAGCACCTTGCCGATAAGGGGAATGTTCTGTGTTTCAAGAGTATAGCGACCCGCACCGAACATATCGAGTGCCTGACCATTCATAAAGAAGATTGCTTCCTGGCTCTCGTGAACAATCAACTGGGTGAGGTAATTAAAGTCCTCACAGGGGTGTTTCCAAATAAAGGTGCTATTGTCACCTTCGTATTTAATTATGTCTGCTATTTTCATTTCTGCTTCCTCCTATACAAAATGGTTTGTTAATCAGTATTCTTTGATTTCTAAATTATCAACAGCAAAGGCAAGGCACTTCTGAATTACTTCATTTCTTGTTCTGCCTGTTTCCTCGGCAATCGCATCCAGTTTCTTTACCAGTTCGTCTGGCAATCGAATAGATACCACGGTAGAATCACCTCTATACTTCTTGGAAGAAATAATCAATTTTTCATTCGGCATAATACTTCTCCTTTTGATATAAATCTACATTTTCCATTATATTACAAATGTAATGTATTTGTCAACGATTGTCGTAAAAAGTTTTGAAAAAGTTTGATTTTCTTGCAATTTTGATAGAAAGTAATTATATTATGGGCAGGTGGAATTAATCCTCCTTAATAATTTTTATAAAATAAATGGTTTCGATGTGCTCCACAGTCATAATGTGAAAAATAAATGTCTTCGCAGACACGGATGGGATTGCAGCACACCGAGCAGTTCCATCCGTCCTGCTTGCTTTATAAATAAAAATTAAAGCCCTTGTGCAAAGTTAGTTATATGTAGCAAAATCGGCAGAAATAGATAGACTTGCACATTGCATCGTCTGTCTCTTCTGCCTCCTTCTTTATGTATAAGTAAAAAATGCCTAGGAAAGCGACCGTAACATCCCCTGTTGCGGTCGTTTTTCTTTTGAATCAGACGAGCATATCGTTAGTTTCAAAAATCACCTTATCCAGTTTTGCGGCATATTTCTTCGCCTCAAATGCTCCGCCGTGGTCACGACGAACATAGGTTACAATGAAATCGCTGTTTTCGACCATCCATCTATTTCTCTTGGTGATTGCCGACTTTGGATGCACACCAGCAAGGATGTCGGGAATAACAACATCATCATAGGTGTACTCATAGTACTCCTTATTGGTATTAAGTTCATTGGAGAAATAAGGTTTGATAAGTATAAGTTTGATGTCGGGGTATTTTCGTTTCAGACCACGAACAGCAGCGGAGAAACTTCCGTCAAAGTTTCCCATTCCACCCGTCCAGAACTCCACGACCCCTTGGTTAAGTATTAAGTCTTCAAGCAACTCCGATAATACACGAGAAAAATCCTTATAAGTTTCCCGATGCCCGAAGCAAGTGCATATTTTGTTTTCTATTTTAAACCCTTCTTTCAGGATAAGTTTTCGATAACAGAACATCTATATTATACAGTTTCTGATTATAAAACACAAGTGGGTTAAAATATTTCTATAAGAAAACCTTACAGATAGAAGGTGAAATCGTGTTTGATTTTGGGTTAAGACTTCGTGAACTTCGAGAAAAGCATAAACTCTCGCAAGAGCAGTTGGGCAGACGGGTGGACAGGTCAAAGTCTGTTATAAGTAGTTATGAAAACAATCTAAAAATGCCTCCGTTAAGCATCCTTACGGATTTTGCCGTGATATTCAATGTCTCCCTCGATTACCTCGTGGGCATTGATAAAAACGAAATGGTCTCTATTGACGGTCTTACCGAACAGCAGAAGCAGGTGCTTCAAACAATCGTTTTTGAGTTTAGAGATAACTCTTCAAAAGGAGCAGGCCTTACCGACCGTCAGCAGGAAATACTCAATATTCTTATGAAAGAATTTTCAAAAAAGTAAGTCGGTTGGACGGCAATTTTCTTGATTTTTAATGATAAGCAATATACTATTATCTATGGTAAGGGATTTTACCTACATTATAATCTTCTTTATATGTAAAATTTGTGGGATGAGAAACGCCATCGGCACAACGTGCTCGATGGCGCTTTCTTTTTATGTGAGTTTATAATCAATGTTTACCGAGCATCCGATAAGGAACATAGCAAAGCAAATGGTATACAGTTCTTCCACTGCCATATCTAGAACGGTCTGATAGGTAAGATACTGGCAAGCCTCGGTTGCTCGTTGCTGTAAATCATCGTGCTCCGCCTTGATGCTCGCAGCATCAGAGTTCAGGAGCAGACCAACCAGCCGCCCGCCCATCGTAAATACATTACCCCGTAAAATAGAGATAATAAAAGCGGTTTTATCTTCGCTCTCCTGCTCAGAAAGGGTATCTAACATCTGACAGAAGAACCCAGCAGAGAATGCAATTTCAAGTGCTCTTTGAGGTGTTTTATAGTCGTCTCGGTTGCAATGCAAGAGACTTACAAGGAGATTATCGGTGTACTCTTTTGCATAAAACTGTTTTTCTGGGTCTTGGAGGGAGGGCGGACAGACACACCCGTTTAGGTTTGGAACAATTGTCCGAATCAACTCATCAAAAAGGGTCTTGTTATAGTCCATTTATTCACCTACTTTCGCATATTTTTCCCACCTCATTTTAACTCGAAAATGTCCTTTTGATAATTGCGAAACGATATATTTTTCTATCGCCGTGGCAGACGATTAAGTTTAATTAAAAATTTTGTACGGCGATTAGAACCTTAAAAGGTATATCTATGCTCGTTTACCACCCTTTTTGCCATAATTCTTAAAAAGAGAACCCATATGGGGAAAACCTTTTTAAAAATAGTCCATTTAGTAATTGTATTTTTTCAAAAATACAATTCGCAAATGATATATGTCTTAATATGGTCAAAAACCACTACCATTTTCGCTACCATTATATGTGTAGCAATAACCATATTTTTACCTATAAAATTGACTATATGGAGTGCTTAAAGATTTCTTGCAATTAACTGAAAAATATCCGATAGTTTAATCATCAACATATATGAAAGGATGATTATAATGGGCTTTACATATGCTTACAAAGATTTGGCCACTCACTGGTATCGAGGTTACTACATCAGACGGACTTGGTCGATGCACAAGGGAAAGTTTATCTATCAGATTAATGACGAACCGATAGATGCTCCACTCTCAAAGCGAGAACTGACCACAATGAAAAAGGTTCACGAGTATATAGACAAGAGAATTGAAGACCGTGAGCGAATTGTGGCACAGATAAAGGACATTGCTGCCGAAAACAAGGATTACCGAATCTGGGTTGAAAACGATGGCACGGACTGCCATCTACATATTGATATAAAACTATAAGAAAAGGCGCCGATAACTCTCGTTATCGGTGCCTTCTTCTCTTACGGGTCGTGCATCTGAACATACCGTTTTAGGTAGCGGTATGATTTCCCCGTGATTTTCTCTGCTTCATAATACGATAGGGTTTTGTCTTTAAGGGCGGTCAGGAGGGCGGGCGGAACAACACAACGGTCCATCTTCGTTAGCATACCTGCCTTTTCAAAACCGTTTACAATGTGTGACACATAGGACGGTGAAACATAGTTTTCCGTCGAAATCTGTCGAATTGTTTTCCCGTTCCGAAACTGCTCCTTAAAGAACTCTGGGGTAAAAATAATCGCCATATAATTCCTCCTTGGGTATAAATAACTACACCCATAAGGTATTACATGGCGATTTTATTTTCCAGAAATCTTACTGGCGATACTTTAACTGCTTCAAATACTTATCGTACTTAATCGTCTGGCGATACAGATGATGTGCATTGACATAGTAACGGGTACTCAAACGGTCTGCTTCCTCTTTGGATGCATCGTCTTCCTTGATTGAGAGTTCTGATATTCTGTCCCAAGTGTCTAAATCTATACCAGCGAACGAGACAGCGACCTCTAACGGATAGTTGTCAAACTCTTCGGGGTTTGCCTTTATATGCTCATATAACTTTTTAGCATCATCGGAAATGCCGCCGAGTTTGTTCGGGGTATTCAAAAAGTTATCGTCTTCAAGTGCTTTAAGATAACCTGCTACCCAATCTTCGGACCCGATATATTCTTCCACTCTGCGAATAAAGGTACTTTTGCTTGTGCCTATCTCCTCGATTGCCTCAACTTGGTTTTTTTCACCTTTCTCAATCTGCCAATAAGCAGCAGCAATACGAGGGTCAACGGTCTTTCTGCTATTGCTCAAAAACTCAAAGTTCGATTGTCCATCCAATCGTGCTATTACCTGTTCTAATGACAGAGTTTGCTTTTTTGTAAAAGAAAGAGTGGCAGAAGAAAGTTCATTCTCTTCAAGAACTCCGCCTTTACCGAAATAAGTAACAAGTACATCGTTTCCTGTCTGGATGATGCGACGGTAAACATCAGCAACTTCGTTCTTTTGTCCCAGAGCAGAAACATCGGAAACAACGACGACATTGCCCTCGGTCTGCAAGATTTGCTCCAAGTTATGCTTGTGTCTGTTGCGGGAAGTGCAGATATCAACAACTATGTTTTCGATGCCAAGTGCATTTGCAACCTCGGCAGCCTTCTGATACTTCTTTGTCTTTTTTGCTTCATCCATATCTATATGGCACTTATAAGTAATGCAGGCATACACATATTTCATTTAGATGCCCTCCTTTTATGAATCTGTGTCTATTTTAGCACATTTTTATAAAATTGTCAATATATCTGCATAAAGTACTTGACTTTTAAGTTTCTTTGTGCTACAATGCAGATGTGATGATACTTTTAAGAGTATCGGCACATCCCATAAACATAATAAAGGAGTTGATTTAATGGACCTGATACCAGGTAAGAGATACAGACCAGAGTTCACACAGTTACCGTACGGCCTCATTAATGATAATACTGCTTTGCAGACTATTATTAGAGAGAAAGGTCTCGAGTATCTCGCAATGTACATCGCCATTCAGGACAGAATGGCAAACCATACGGAAGAAGATTTTACCCTTTCGTATAGCGAGGCAATCGCAGAAGCCAAAGCATATCTTCAACTGCATTCTACGGAGAATGCCAACATCAAGGTTTGGCTTGATGATTTGATTGATGCTGAAATCGTGGAGCAGAGAATTTTCGTAAATGCCTATACGGACATTGAAGAAACACGATACTGCATTCCTTCTGTCGCTGACACACTTGAAGCACTTCGAGATTCTTATTTCAGCAAGGTCATCAATCCTTTGAAGATGCCGAAGTCCGATAAGGATAAGTTGAAGGAAACTCAGGCAAAGGTCAGCGAAGTCCGAAAGAGCATCCGCATCAAGAATGCCCAAAAGCGGAATTGCCGCAATGCTTTGACCAAGGAACTCGCAAAACCCGATTGTGATAAATCTGTCGCACAGATTTTGAATGCTCAAATCGAGGACTGCGACCGAGATATTGCGGCACTGTACCGAAAAGCACACACAATCGAAAAGGAAGTGGAACTTCTGATGCAAGGAGGTGGTTTGGTAGATGCAGAATAAGTTCCTTAATGTGTTGTGGTTTTATCCATCCTATGCACCCGTTCGCCGTCGCAAACTTGATGCCTATTTCGAAGGCATCAAAGAAAATGCGACAAGCGGCGATGAGTATGCTAACTATGCAGCATTCATTGTTGACATCGTTTGCTTCCGCAAGGATGCCTCTATTACCATCGAGCAGATGGATGAAATCATCACTGGTTACCATTACCCAAGTGATTTCGCAGACCGTCTTCACAAAGAAGTGTCTGCTTTATTGAAATAATAGTTGATTGTACCTGCTTGTAGTTGCCGTACAGTGACTACAAGCAAGGTCTTCAACAACTCCTATATGTGGTCGTCCAACCGCTTACATATCTGGATGATATGTCACCCACCGAGGTGTAAAACACATATTAGGAGGTCATAAGAATGACTAATACTGTTAATACTGCCAATCAGAGCAGTGTGTACATCCGAGTTGGCGAAATCTGTCAACTCCTCGACATCTCTGAACCCACCGCCTATAAGGTTATGCATAAACTCAACAAGGAACTTGCTGCGATGGGTTACATCACTCTTGCGGGAAGAACTAACCGTGCCTACTTTATGCAGAAGGTTTGCGGTTATCCTGCGGTAGCGGAAGGAGGTGTCTAATATGGCAATAAGAGCAAACATCGCAAAAGATGGCGACAAGTTTCGTGTGACTTATCGTTATTACGACCCCGCTACTGGTATTACCAAAAACACCTGTAAACGAGGTTTCAAACTCAAACGAGAAGCCAAGAAGTGGATAGAGACCGAATTACCTTCAATCATCGAAGCCTTGGAACAAAAGAGGAAGGCCATCAGCACAATGACGATGGACGAACTCATTGAAGAGTATCTCTTCTACAAGAAGATGCATGTCCGCATTACTACCTTCGAGACCAAGAAGCATATTATCGAGACCAAAATCTTGCCTTATTTCAAGGGTAGATTTGTCGTTGATATTGAACCCTACGATATTATGCAGTGGCAACACCATCTGATAGAGAGCCAAAAGTTGGTGAAGGAAACGGTTACATCTAACAATGGCAAGGAGAAGGTCATCAAAAGCAAGGAGTATTACTCTGACACCTACCTCCGCACCATTAACAACCAATTGGTTGCTATCTTCAATTTTGCCACCACTTTCCGCCATCTTCCTGTAAGTCCGTGCAGAGGCATCGTAAAGATGGGGGCAAAGAAGGCACCTGAACGAGAAATCTGGGAACCGCACGAGTTCAACCAGTTTATTCGTACACAGGAAGATAACCCATTGCGACATTGTGCTTATAGTACCTTGTACTGGTCTGGCATTAGAGAGTCCGAGTTGTTAGGCATCACCTATGGAAGCATAGATTTTTCCAATAACATTCTCTATGTAAAAGATGGTTACCACAAGGTAAAGGGCAAAGTAGACAGAGGGTTGAAGACCAAGGAAAGTTATCGTCCCGTTAAGATACCTGCCTTTTTGAGCGAAGAACTCAAAGAGTATACGGACAGTCTTGGCCCTTTGATGCCTAATGTTCGCATCTTCGAGACGAGCAAAACTTCTTTGCTGAAACATCTTCATGCAGGTGCGAAAGAGGCAGGTGTCAAAGATATCTGTGTGCACTGTCTGCGACACAGTTACATCAGTATGTGTGTCCAGCAAGGTGTACCTTACACCACTATTTCTGCCCAAGTCGGTCACAGTGAGTTCCTTCAGAGTTTGCATTACTCTCACTCTTACAAGAACAGCGGCGATTTCCTCGTCAATGCTTTGGAACAAGTGAAAGGATGTGTTGCAAATGTCTGAAAAGAACCGTGACAACAAGAAACGATGGCGATGTGTTACTGTTAGTTTTCGAGCATCGCCACAAGAGTCAGACACCATCAATATGATGGTGCTGACTTCGGGGATGACCAAGCAGAACTATTGTATCAAACGATTGCTCTGCGAGGACATCGTTGTGCATCCAAACATTCGGATTCAGAAGTATCTTCGTGATTACCTTGTAAGTCTCACCGAAGAACTGAAACGACTGGAACAGATAGACCAGTCCACCGATGTGCTCGAAAACATCAAATACCTGTTAGAGTTGATTGCAAAACTCTCTCCGACAGACGAAGGGGGTGATGCAAGTGACAGTTGAAGTAAACGGACTGACCTTTGAGGTCGATGATATGCACATCGAGGCAGTCAAACGAATGGGTATGTTGTGTGTTCACGATGAAACCATCAGGCAGTTCGCAGAAGAAGGTCGTATCAGTAAGAGCGAACCGCCTTTCGGAGCCTTCTACTGGGTTGATGAGAAAGAACTGGAAGAAATCAGGTCTTGGGAAGCAGAGCACGGTGCCCGTGTCTATATGGTCGTTCGTAGTTACACCGAATACGGTACGATGGATGCTTACCTGTATGTGAGCAGGCACAGAGACGAATGGGAAGCCGACCAGCAACTCATAAGGAACGGCGAAACCATTGCCTATGTGGTCAATCGAGACGACCCATTCTGTTCTGAAATAGGTTCGATTGGCATAAGACTGACCCCCGCCAAGGGTCTTGTCAGAACTTGGTAACAAAAAAGTGCTCCGATGAAAAGTCGGAGCACTCACTAACTTTAAAATAATTAAAAGGAGTTTTATATATGCTTATTTCAAAAAATACTAATACAGATTTCTTTACCGTCAATGGAACGGCAAATGCAAGTGAATGTGGTGTGTTCAATGACCTTTATGATGTGATAGGACCCAAAAGCAAACAAGAGTTTTGTTCACTTCTCGTTGATGAATATGGAGCCTTTAACTTGTATGATTTTGCCCCAAACATTAGAGAGGATGAGGTTTACAACTTCTTAAATAAGCCTTGCCGTATCTATCGAAACGAACTATCAAATGGTGTCATTACCACTTCGCTGCGAGGCATTACCAACACGGATTTTGTTCACCTGCCAAATACTTCTCTTGTGGATTTAAGAAGGGTTATTCCAGAAGGACAGCAAGTGAAATCCTTTTTGGTGGACACAGCAACAGATAAGATTAAGGGCATACGAATTGTAGAGTTATCGGACAAGACGATATCTCAACTTCTCAAAGATTGGATAACGATGGAAAACAGCGGCATTAGTTCATCAGAAATCTTTGAAACCCTTCAAGAGAAAGTGTACTGCTATTCGTCTGATGTCTTTATGAAAAGGTCAACATATGTTGGAAGGGATGTATCAAGTATGGTGCCCCGCAGTCTCTTCATTTCTCCGCCGATTGAATAATCAAATCTGTACCTAAAACTAAAAGATGCTCTGCCGTAAAAAGCAGAGCATCTTGGTTTTTTGCTGTCATATTGCTGTCAATAGCAAAATGAGAACTGTAAAATCCCTTGAAATCAGGGGTTTTCAGATGTGTAGGATTATTCCCATTCGATGGTGCCGGTGGGCTTGGGAGTCAGGTCGAACAGAACGCGGTTGATGCCTTCTACCTCGGCGGTGATCCGGTTCACGATCTTGTGCAGAACGGCATAGGGAATCTCCTCGATGGTGGCGGTCATAGCGTCCTTGGTGTTCACGGCGCGGATGATGGCGGGCCAGCCTTCGTAGCGGCTCTCGTCCTTCACGCCAACGCTCTTGATGTCGGGAATAGCGATGAAGTACTGCCAAACCTTCTCGGCCAGGCCGCACTTGTCGAACTCGTCACGGAGGATTGCATCAGCTTCCCGCAGAGCGTGCAGACGGTCGCGGGTAATGGCGCCTAGGCAGCGCACACCCAGGCCGGGGCCGGGGAAGGGCTGGCGGTAAACCATTGCGTGGGGCAGGCCCAGAGCCTCGCCGACCACACGGACTTCGTCCTTGAACAGCAGCTTCAGAGGCTCCACCAGCTCGAACTGCAGATCCTCGGGCAGACCGCCCACATTGTGGTGGGACTTAACAGCCTTCTTGCCCTCGGCAGCCTTGATGGACTCCAGAATGTCGGGATAAATAGTACCCTGGGCCAGGAAGGAAATGCCCTCCAGCTTCCGGGCTTCGTCAGCAAATACAGTGATAAATTCCTTGCCGATAATCTTGCGCTTGGTCTCGGGGTCGGAGACGCCTGCCAGCAGATCCAGGAAATGATCGGTAGCGTCAACATAGATCAGGTTGGCATCCATACCATCCTTGAACATCTTGATGACATCTTCGGATTCGTTCTTACGCATCAGGCCGTGGTTCACGTGAACGCAAACCAGTTGCTTGCCAATGGCCTTGATCAGCAGCGCAGCGACCACGGAAGAGTCAACACCGCCGGAAAGGGCCAGCAGAACCTTCTTGTCACCAACCCGCTCGCGGACAGCGGCTACCTGCTTTTCGATAAAGGCGTCGGCCAAAGCCTTAGTGGTAATACGCTCCATAGTTTCGGGACGGACATTACTCATAACGGAAAACCTCCATATTTGTTAGGTCATTGCGAGCCAGTTCGCAAACTGGCGTGGCAATCTCCTTCTTAAGATGGGGATTCCCACATAGCCTTCGGCTCCTCGGAATGACAGTAAGAAGATACTCTGTATTATACAACTGCTTTTTTCGATATGCAAGAGGAAAAACGCGAAATTTGACAGTTTTTTAATCTAAAGCGCGGCCAAACCAGCCCGGTTGGGGACAATCTTCCTGCAAAGGCAGCCACATGGCAAAATTTCGGTCTGCTCCCGGGACACGGAAACGGCCTTTTGAGAACCCCAACGCCCGAAGGATTCCCGGCGCAGCCTGGGTGTTGCCCAATAACTCCTGCGCCCATAAACCCTCCGGCGAAGCCTTGCAAACCAACAGGAAATCCTCTCCGGCATAAAAATCGCAATAGCCCGCCAAGAAGGCAAGGGCGTCGTTGCCTTGCTTTACACCGCCTTCCGGCAGGAAATGAGAACACAGCCGGGAATATTCCTCCGGGGAAATCTTCCGAATCGCCACGGGAGAATCTCCCGCATCGCAGGAGAATTTTGTGACGGTGGTGGCGGTCTGATAGCCGAATTGGCGGTAGAAATCAAAAAGAGCTGCGCCGCTGGGAACCAAAATTGCGCCGGCATAACCTTGGTTTCGCAAGATCTCGTGGGTTTCCCGCAGCAGCTGCCCGGCTAATCCCTTGCCCCGGTGGCTTTTTAAAGTGGCCACACCATAGATGTAGGCAAGTTTGCGACCGGAGAGTTCACAGTCAAACCAGTAAAGGGCGCTGACCGGCACACCGTTTTCTTTGATACAGTGGCATCGCTTAGGGGAATATCCCACAGTAAAAAACAGATTAATAAAATCATCGGGATCGCCAAAGGCCTCCTGCCAAAGTGTTCGTAAATCAGCAGTCATAGCCTTCCTCCTTCAGACACGCCCACCATTTCTCAATGAGCCTGTCCGGGCAGTAGGACAGTTTTGCTTTCCGCAGGCCCTCGATGCCCATATCGTCCTCCCGATTCAGCCATTGGAGATCCGGGTATTTCTCCCGCAGATACCGGGCAAATTCCCGGTTGATGGCGGCATAAGCCCCGTCATAGCCCTCTGCGGCCTTTTCAAAATGAATATCAAAGGTGTCGCTTGACAGGGCAGAGCCCATAGTCATGGCAATGATCTTGCCTTTGTATCGCAGAACAAGGCCTTCCATACCCAGCGCTTCCCGGTGCTGTAAGGCCCGGGCAATAGCGGCCTGCTCCAGATAGAAGCTGGCAGTGGGATCAGCGGCCAGCTTTTGCGCGTACCAATCTTCCAACATCTTCTCCACTTGTGGAGTGCTATCCGCAGTAATGAGTTCTATAGTAGATTCCGGATAGGCATCCCAAAACCGGTTGCAGTGGTTGCGCTTGCGCTGGAGCTTTTTGCCCGTCAGTTCGGCAAGGGCTTCCACGGAATAGACATAGTCGTAGCTATCCCGGTCCGGCTGGAAATAGAACTGTTCCGGATACAGGCTCTCCAGCAAGTCCTTATCCTGGGTCGTCAGACAGGTGATCCGACAGGGAATGCCCCGCTCACAGGAATCGGCAATGATAGCATCCAGGGTGGGCTTCAGATTCTCACCTAATGGAAATTTATATACGCTTTTTCGGTAGAATTGGGAGAAAAATGCCAAATTACCTTGGTGAAAAGTTGCCTTTTGTCGTCCCCACAGATACATATTGGCAAAACTGTACTCACAGCCCCGTTCTGCGCAGTAGCGCAGGTACGGTTCGTACAGATGCTTATCCGCAGGCTTTACAGTTTCAAAATTCAGCATATGCGCGTCACTCCTTTATATAATTCCAGTATACCACAATTTTCGCCCCAGTACAACGAAAATATGGCTACTTGCTTTTTGGCCTGGTTTTTGCTATACTATAGAAACAAAAAGAGTATAATCCTTAACCCCATAAGCAAAAAGGAGCGATGATATGAAAACACGAAAGGTAAAAGTTTTACAGGCATTGCTGACGGTGAGCTTGGCTGCGGTTTTGCTGCTGAGCTTTGCTGCCTGTGGCAAAAAGAAAAAGCCTGCCCCCACTGATGCAACCACCGAACCCACATTGATAACGGAGGCTACCGAGTCCACCGATGCAACCACGGCCCCTACCCAGGCTCCCACCGAGGAGACCACCGAGTCCACTGAGCCCACCTGCGAGCATCCCAATGCCAAGATGGTTGTGGATAAGGAGCCTACCTGCCGGATTCAGGGCAGCCAGCATATGGAATGCGAAGACTGTGAGTATGTAGGACCTGCTGAGGTCATTGAGAAGATCGACCATATTTCCAGCGATTGGATCCTGGAGAAGGAAGCTACCTGCTTAGAGCAAGGCAATCAGTACATAGAGTGTACCATGTGCAAGACACGGCAGGCCAATATCCCAATCCCCAAGACAGGCCACACTCCCGGTGAATGGATCTTAGATAAGCAGGCCACCAACACAGAGCCCGGCAAGACCCACCAGGAGTGCGATATATGCAAAGAAGTTCTTGCAACTGCAGAAATCCCCACCACCGGAACATCCGGTTTGGCATTTAAGCAGAACCTGGACGGACAGACCTATACCGTTACCGGCATCGGTACCTGCAAGGATACTGTGATCTACATTCCCGGGGCCTATGAGGGCGGCGCTGTTACCGCCATTGGCGAGAAGGCCTTTGCCGGCTGCGCCAAGGTGGAGAAGATTATTTTGCCTAACTCCGTTACGGAGATCGGCGACCGGGCATTCTACGATTCTGGCATTCAGGAATTTACTATTCCTGCAAGTGTAAAGAAGATCGGCACACAGATTTTCTTCCAGGCAGATAAGCTGGATACTGTGTATTACAACAGCGATTATGCAAATCAAACCGCGCCTGTTTTTGGTGCTACCTGGATCAGAAAGGTAGTCTTTGACGGCAAGAAAGTACCTGCCTATGTATGCCAGGGCGCATCCGGACTTTCAGAAGTTGTCATTGGCAAGACTGTTACCGAAATCGGCAACAACGCCTTTGAAGATTGCACGAATTTGGGTACTGTGACCATTCCCGACAGCGTTTCTGCTATCGGTGAAGCATCCTTTGCCGGCTGTTCCGCTTTGAGCACTGTGACCATTCCCGACAGCGTGACCCGTATCAACAAGCGGGCTTTCGCAGGCTGTACCAGTCTTTACACGGTTACTATTCCTGCCAGTATGACCAATATTGGCGAGGAAGCATTCAGCCAGTGCAAGAAACTGCAGACGATTGACTTCCAGGGCAAGCAGACCCAGTGGGATAAGATCACCAAGGGCGCAAACTGGGATTATATGATTAGCAATTACGCCGTAAACACCAAAGGTTAAGACAACAGCGCCCCCGCGGGGGCGCTTTACCTTTCAGGAGGCAGTATGCGTTTTCGGAAAATATATGTGGAGATCTCCAATCTGTGCAATTTAAGCTGCGCATTCTGTCCCGGCACAAAGCGTGCACCCGGGCGAATGACCCCCGGGGATTTTGCAAAGCTTTTGCCCAAGCTGCGCCCCTACACGGATTATCTCTATTTTCATATTATGGGCGAGCCCTTATGCCACCCTAACTTGGCGGAGTTTTTGGAAATGGCACACGGACAGGGTTTTCGTGTGATTTTAACCACCAACGGAACACTCCTTGCCTGGCAGCAGGAGATGCTCCTTTCCGCCCCCGGTTTGCACAAAATCAATATTTCCCTCCACGCCTTTGAGGCCAATGACTTGGCTGTTCCTTTTGAGGAATACTTGTCCGATTGTTTTGGGTTCGGCAAGGCGGCAGAGGGCAGGAAACTGGTGGTGTACCGGCTGTGGAATAAGGGTGGCGCCGATGCCAAAAATGATGAAATTCTTTCGGCAATGGAAAAGGTATTTCCCAAACCCTGGGTGGTGGAGAACCGGGGAACACGCATCGCAGACCGTGTGTTTTTGGAATATGGCGAGAAATTCGATTGGCCGGACCTTGGGGCCCCGGAAGGATCGGAAAAACTGTTCTGCTATGGTCTGCGGGACCAGTTAGGTGTCCTTTGGGACGGCACGGTGGTGCCCTGCTGCTTAGACCACGAGGGAGATTTGGCCTTGGGAAACCTGTTTGACCAAGATATGGAGGAAATTCTCCAAAGTCCCCGTGCCAAAGCCATTTATGAGGGCTTTTCCCGGAAAGAGGCGGTGGAGGAATTGTGCCGCCGCTGCGGCTACGCCAGACGATTTGGATAGAGCAAATAGCGGTCATTGCGAACCAGTGCGCACACTGGTGAGGCAATCTCCTTCTTAAGATGGGAATTCCCACGGGCATAAATGCCCTCGGAATGACCGATTTTTGTTTAGTATATCCGTTTTTTGATAGGTTTCCTCTTGATTATTCCGGATTTTCTGCTACAATTATAATGAATATTTATGTGCTTAAGGAGCTTGAGATGATTACTGTTAATAATTTAGGTATGCAATTCGGCGGCCAGTGGCTGTTCCAGCACGTGGACCTGCAGTTCCTGCCCGGCAACTGCTACGGCATCATTGGTGCAAACGGCGCAGGCAAGTCTACTTTCCTGCGTATCCTCACCGGCGAGCTGGAATCCACCAACGGCTCTGTTTCCATAGATCCGGACAAGCGTGTTTCCGTTCTGAAACAGAACCAGAACGCCTACGACGAATATACGGTTATGGACACCGTCATTATGGGCAATCAGCACCTGTATGACGTGATGAAGGAAAAGGACGCCATCTACGAAAAGGAAGACTTCACCGACGAGGACGGTATGCGTGCCTCTGAGCTGGAAGTGGAATTTGCCGAGATGGGCGGCTGGGAAGCAGAAAGCGATGCCTCTCGTATTTTGCAGGGACTGGGCATCACCACCGATATGCATTATGATTCCATGGGCTCCACCGACCCCCGTCTTAAGGTGAAGATCCTGCTGGCCCAGGCACTGTTTGGCAACCCCGACATCATTATGCTGGACGAGCCTACCAACAACTTAGACATTGAAGCCATCAATTGGTTGGAAGACTTCCTGTTGGACTTCCCCGGTATGGTTATTGCCGTGTCCCACGACCGGCACTTCTTAAATACTGTCTGCACCCACACCGTGGATATCGACTACGGCAAGATTAAGATGTATGTTGGTAACTATGACTTCTGGTACGAGTCTTCTCAGATGGTTCAGGCTATGATCCGCAACAAGAACAAGAAGAACCAGGAAAAAATCGAAGAGCTGCAGCTGTTTATTCAGCGATTCTCTGCCAATAAGTCCAAGGCCAAACAGGCAACTGCCCGCCGGAAATTGCTGGACAAGCTGACTGTTGAGGAAATGCCCTGCTCCACCCGCCGCTACCCCTTTGTGGGCTTTATGCCGGAGCGGGAGCTGGGTAAGGACATTCTGACTGTCAACGATGTTTCCGTCACCGTGGACGGTGAGAAGCTGCTGGACAAGGTCTATTTCTCTGTGGGCAAGAACGATAAGATCGCCTTTGTGGGTGAAAACGAAAAGGCCCAGACCGCTCTGATGCAGATTTTGATGGGCGAGCTGGAACCGGACGAAGGTAGTATCAAGTGGGGCATTTCCACCATTCGCAGCTACCTGCCCAAGGACAATACCGAGTATTTTGAGGGCAACGAGATGGAGCTGGTGGACTGGCTGCGCCAGTATTCCGCCAAGAAGGACGATGTGTACCTGCGTGGCTTCCTGGGTCGTATGCTCTTCGGCAACGACGATGTGTTCAAGCATGTAAATGTCCTGTCCGGTGGTGAGAAGGTCCGCTGTATGCTCTCCAAGATGATGCTCAGCGGTGCCAATGTGGTGCTGCTGGACCAGCCCACCAACCACTTGGATATGGAATCTATCCAGGCTGTGAACAAGGGCTTGGAGGCCTTTAACGGCGTAGTGTTGCTTGCCTCCCACGACCACGAAATGCTCCAGTCCACCTGTAACCGTGTGATTGCCTTCCGGCCAGACGGCACCATTGTTGACCGCTACGGCACCTATGACGAGTACCTGGAATGGATGGCCCAGCAGAAAGCCGATTAAACCACAACCCCTGTCATCCTGAGCAAGCGTAGCGCGTCGAAGGATCTTCGCACCGATTAAGGAGCAAATGTATGTACTTTGTGTATATCCTGTCAAATTGGAATGATTCCGTGATTTATATCGGCGTAACAGGAAATCTTCCCCGTCGTCTATATGAGCACCGCAATCACTTGGTGGATGGATTTAGTAGCAAATACAATACAGATAAACTGGTGTATTTTGAGCAGTCCAACGATGTTTACAGCGCAATTGCTCGAGAAAAGCAATTAAAAGGCTGGACAAGAAAAAAGAAAAATGATTTGATCATGAAAGTGAACCCTGAGTGGAAAGATTTATCCGCTGGTTGGGATTGAGGTTTTTATACTGCCAAGATCCTTCGACTCCCTACGGTCGCTCAGGATGACAACATTGAGGAGAAACAAACTATGGAAAAAATCTTAGATATTATCACCGCTAAGATGCAAAAGGCTTTTGCGGATGCCGGTTACGAAGCCGCTTTCGGCAGAGTCACCGTGTCCAACCGGCCCGATCTGTGCGAGTACCAGTGTAACGGCGCTTTGGCTGCTGCCAAGCAGTATAAATGCGCCCCCATTGCCATCGCCAATGCGGTGGCGGAAAAGCTGGAAAAGGCTGACTTCTCTATGATCGAGGCAGTGATGCCCGGCTTTATCAATCTGAAGCTGTCCGACACGTTCCTGCAGAACTATTTGGAGGGTATGCGTACCACTCCGGACTTTGGCGTGGAGAAATTCGGCACCGGCAAGACCGTGGTGGTGGACTACGGCGGACCCAATGTGGCAAAGCCCTTGCACATCGGCCACCTGCGCTCTGCCATCATCGGCGAGTCCATCAAGCGCCTCTTTAAATTCTTCGGCTACAATGCCATCGGCGATATCCACCTGGGCGACTGGGGTCTGCAGATGGGTCTGATTATCTCCGAATTGCAGGAGCGTCAGCCGGACCTTGTTTATTTCGATAAGAGCTTTACCGGTCCTTATCCCGAGGAAGCGCCCTTCACCATCACCGAGCTGGAAGAAATTTACCCTGCTGCTTCCGCTAAGAAGAAAGAGGACGAGGCCTTTGCGGAGAAAGCCCACACTGCAACCTTTGAGCTGCAGCAGGGCAGACCCGGCTACCGGGCTTTGTGGCAGCATATTATGCGCCTGTCCCTGGCAGATATGCGGAAGATCTACGATAACTTAAATGTCCACTTTGAGGCCTGGCTGGGTGAGAGTGATGCCGACCCCTATATCCCGGCAATGGTTGCGGATATGAAGGCCCGGGGTATTGCTGTTCAGTCTGAGGGCGCTTGGGTCATTCCCGTTGCCAAGGAGGATGATAAGAAGGAAGTGCCCCCCTGCATTTTGGTGAAGTCCGACGGCTCTGCCATCTATGCTACTACCGACCTTGCCACCATGGTCCAGCGTATGCAGGACTTTAAGCCCGACCGGATGTTCTACATCACCGATAAGCGCCAGAGTCTGCACTTTGAGCAGGTGTTCCGTGCCGCCAAGAAGGCGGGCATTCTGCCTGAAAGCTATTTGGTGGAGCACTTGGGTTTTGGCACGATGAACGGTGCCGACGGCAAGCCCTTCAAGACCCGTGACGGCGGTGTTATGCGCCTGGAAGTGCTGATCAAGGAAATGACCGATTTTGTTCGCGCCAAGGTGGTGGAAAACAAGATCGTCTCTGACGATGAGGTGGAAGCAACCACCCAAAAGATCGCTATGGCAGCGCTGAAGTACGGCGACCTTTCTAATCAGCCCACCAAGGACTATGTGTTCGATATGGACCGCTTTGCCGCATTCGAGGGCAATACCGGACCTTATATCCTCTATACCATCGTCCGTATCAAGTCCATTCTCTCCAAGTACGGCGCTTGGGAGAACCTGCCTATCCAAGTTCCTGCCAATATGTATGCCAAGGAGCTGATGCTCGCCATCACCAAGGCAGGCCCTGCGCTGGAATCTGCGTTGGCCTCGGCTGCGCCGAACCTCATTTGCGCTTATATTTATGAGCTGTCCGGCGCAGTGAACAAGTTCTACCACGAGACCCGCATCCTCACCGAAGAGGACAAGGATCTGCAGGCCGGATATATCAGCCTTATTGGCTTGGCCAAGCAGGTGTTGGAAACCTGCATTGATATTCTGGGCTTCTCTGCTCCGGAGAAAATGTAATACGATCCTGTCATTCTGAGCGAAGCGACGAAGGAGCGAAGTCGAAGAATCTACGCACTATCGTTATTTTTAAACAGCGATTCGGTGCGAAGATCCTTCGACGCGCTGCGCTTGCTCAGGATGACAGATTTTTTGTTTGCGAAGAATTATTCTCCTGTGGCGGCAATTATCAAAATCGGCAGCACATCCCGGTATATCTCGTCAAACTGACTCAAAGGCAGGGGATTTTCTCCCTCGCCGACCTCGATGGTATAGCCCGGCCTGCGGAATTCTTGGATAAACCAATCCTTGTACCCGGCAAAGCTGGATGCATAGGGGGTGTCTGCCAGGGTGTAGCCGCTGGCCACCGCCATCTTGCGGCCCAATTCTTCCGCCCCCGGCACAAAAATATCCTTAAATTTCCAATAAATCTCCTTGCCCTGGCTGTGGAGGGCTACCACCAAAGCAGGATCAATAAACTCCGTATATCCGGCCAGTGCCTGGGTTTCAAATTGATTTAAGGGCGCGCGGCCCACATAATCCCTTGGGCCGGGCTTTACAAAGCCCTGGGCAAATTTGATCTCCCGGGCCTGCAGCCACCCGGCGGGGTACTGAAGATTCAAGTCAACCCCCAAAAGATTGGCTTTCCAGCCATTGGGGAAAGGAATGGTGGGATAATCCCGGGCCAGCCGCTCCGCCAAGTCATACTGGATATCCCCCGGCCCAATAGCCCCGGTCACCAGATCCACCCCGTCGGGATCTACCATTGGCACCATATAGATGGTTACGGCTTCCGCTAACTGCCGGGCATCACGTCCGTAAATTTGTCCACCGGAGCGGATCGCCTCGGCCAGTTCCTCCGCAAACTTCAAAAGCACCAAGCTGGTGATCCACTCGTTTGCGTGGTGGGAGGCGGAGAATATTACTTTCCGTGGGCCGTTGCCTGCTACCAATGTGGAGACAGGCCGCTGAAAAGCGGTGTTTGTCAGCACCTCTGTACGCAGAAAAGGATATGTACTGACAAGAGCCCCAATATATTGTTCGTTGGCCTTCGATGTGATGGGAATGCCGGTTTGTACAATGGCCATAAAATCACCTCCCATCAGTATATGCCGGTTTGGGTGATGGCGTTCAAAAAATAACAACCCCACTGGGGGGTTGCAAGTTCTTCAAAATGGTGTATAATAGGGGAAAACAAAGGAGGTGGGCCTTATGCACGACCATCACGATCACGATCATTCTTATATGCACGCCCACGGCATTGCCCACTCCCACGGCCATGTCCACGAAAATCAAAAGGCAGTGGTTAACCGCTTAGCCCGGGCCATCGGTCACCTGGAAAAGGTGAAGAGAATGGTGGAGGAGGGCTATGACTGCTCCGAGGTGCTGATCCAGCTGGCGGCTGTCCGCTCTGCGTTGGATAATACCGGCAAGGTGATCCTTAAGGATCATATCCATCACTGTATGGTGGATGCGGTGGCGGCAGGCGACCAAAATGCCATCGACAGCCTTTGCGAAGCGGTAGATAAATTTATGAAGTAAAAAAGAGGAGTGCTCAGCACTCCTCTTTTTTTTATAACTCGCAATTGCCCACAGTTCTGGGGAAGGGCAGCACATCACGAATGTTGCCCATACCGGTCAGATACATGACGCAGCGCTCAAAGCCCAGGCCAAAACCGGCGTGGCGGGCAGAGCCGTACTTCCGCAGATCCAGGTAGAAGTCGTAGTCCTCGGGGTTCATGCCCAGCTCCTCAATGCGGTTCTTGAGGATCTCGTAATCGTCCTCACGCTGGCTGCCGCCGATGATCTCGCCAATGCCGGGCACCAGGCAGTCCATAGCAGCCACGGTCTTTCCGTCGGGATTCAGCTTCATATAGAAGGCCTTGATCTCCTTGGGGTAGTCGGTGACGAACACGGGCTTTTTGAACACTTCCTCGGTCAGATACCGCTCGTGCTCGGTCTGCAGGTCGCAACCCCAGTAGACGGGGTATGCGAACTTGTCGTTGCACTTCTCTAGAATCTCGATGGCCTCGGTGTAGGTCACGTGGCCGAAGTCGGAATTTACCACATGGTTCAGCCGTTCCAGCAGGCCCTTATCCACAAAGGAGTTGAAGAATTCCATCTCCTCGGGAGCGTGCTCCAGCACATAGGAAATGATATACTTGATCATATCCTCGGCAAGACGCATATCGTCGCTCAGATCGGCAAAGGCGATCTCCGGCTCGATCATCCAGAACTCGGCAGCATGCCGGGTGGTGTTGGAGTTCTCGGCGCGGAAGGTAGGACCGAAGGTGTAGATGTTCTTAAAGGCCATGGCGAAGGTCTCACCATTGAGCTGACCGGACACGGTCAGATTGGTGGGCTTGCCGTAGAAGTCCTGGGAGAAGTCCACCTTGCCATCATCAAGCTTGGGGATGTTGTTCAAGTCCAAAGTAGTGACCTGGAACATCTCACCTGCGCCCTCGCAGTCAGAACCGGTGATGAGGGGAGTGTGGACATAGACAAAGTCCCGGTCCTGGAAGAACTGGTGGATAGCCATTGCTGCCAAAGAACGGACACGGAACACAGCCTGGAAGGTGTTGGTCCGGGGGCGCAGATGGGTGATGGTACGCAAAAATTCCATAGAGTGCCGCTTGGGCTGCAGGGGGTAGTCACCGGTAGAAGCGCCTTCCACAGTGATCTCCTGGGCCTGGATCTCAAAGGGCTGCTTAGAGTCGGGGGTCAGTACCACAGTACCCTTGATGATGAGGGCTGCGCCGATGTTGATTTTGGAGATCTCCTGGAAGTTCTCCATAGCATCGGTGTACACCACCTGAATGGGGCTAAAATAAGTGCCGTCGTTCAGCATAATAAAGCCAAACTGCTTGGAAGGCCGGCGGTTACGCACCCAGCCACCCACGGTGACGGTCTTGTCGGCGTAAGCTGCGGTGTTCTTGTACAGCTCACGAACAGAAATCAGATCCATAGTGTTTACCTCTTTGTTTAGTCTATAATATAAAGAGTATAAGCCAAAAAGGAAGAATTTACAAGAGGTTTTGTAAATTTAATTCAGCAAAAACACCCCAAAATTCAGATATCCGGCAAAAGTGACCCACAAAAGATAGGGAAGCAGCAGGTTTCCGGCGGTTTCATCGATGGCAGAGAAGCGCCGCAGGGTGATAAAAATGGCGATCCACAGGGCAATGAGAATGATAAATGCCAGCAGATACATCTGTCCGCCGAAGAATACCAAAGGCCAAATAAAGTTCAGCGCCAGCTGTACAGCATAAGTCTTCAGCGCGGAGCGAATGATCACCATATCCTCCCCGGAGGTCAGTACCCGGTAGGATGCTTCACCCATAAGCAGATACAGAATCGTCCACACGATGGGAAATACCCACCCCGGGGGCGAAAGGGGCGGCTGGTTCAACATTTTGTAGCTGCCCATTCCACCGCTGAGTAACGCGGCAAGACCACCCACCGCTAAGGGAATGGCCCAGCAAATCAGTCGTTTTTTCCAATCAGTTTTTTTCACAGTAATCCCTCCCGATATACAGTATATGGGAAAAACAGGCTTTTATAATTTTTGTTTTTTTGGATATACTGCATACGAGGTGTGCGGTATGAAAAAAGCGGTGTGGTTGCTGATAGTATGTGTACTTTTCTGCGGTTGCAAGAAAAAACAAACGCCCCCGGAGCATCGGGTGGTGACGGGGATACAGGTGGAGTATCACCAGGGAGAGAGTGTATTGCATCGCAATTACCAAAAAACGGAAAATGTCCAGTTTATGCTGAATTATCTTAGAATCTTAAATCCTTTTGGACCGGTGATCCCGGAGGGAAGACAGGCCGATAACTGCCGGATCACTCTGCAATATTCCCACGGTCCGGATAGCATATACCTGCAGCAGGGAAGTCATTATCTTTGCCGCAACGGCGGGCCTTGGGAGAGCATCGACAGTGCCCGGGCAAGTCTGCTTTACCCAATGCTTTTGCTGCTGCCCTCAGATGCATAAAAGACACCACAGACCGGAAGGCCTGTGGTGTCTTGCGTTTATATATTTGATTAGCCCTGTTCCAGAGCCAGGATCTGGGTGGTCTGGTCGCAGACCTCTGCGGGGCCCCAGTACTGAATAGCGCCGGGGTACACATAGCAGGTCTCAACAGCCCACTCAGCACGGTTCTCGGCAAAGAAATTGAAGGGCTTGCCATCCAGCTCAACCAGTGCCTTGCGGATAACGGGCTTGTCAGCGCCGTGGCGGCGCTCGATGTTCATCATCTTGGTGATGGGCATACCGCCGGCAACCCACTCTTCAGCAGGCTTAGACAGGTTAGAAACCTTGCTGAGGTAGCCGGTGTAGCCGTACTGGATCAGCATAAAGGCATTGTAGCCCAGGCTGTAGCAGTAGTCAGCATCGAAGTTAGAGGGGAAAGCGCAGCGGCCTTCGTAACCCAGGAAGTGATGCAGGGGAGAGAACTTGCCTGCGTACTTGCCCTCTTTCTTGCGGGCAGCCAGGTTAGCCTTGACCATCTCGGAGAACAGCTTCTCGGACTCGATGAGGGAAACCTGCACATTGCCGTGGGGGTCACGCTCTAAGAACAGCTGCTGCTGAATGGTCTGGGGCAGGATGGCAAATACAGCCATAGACTCCTTGGTAAGGCCTGCTTCGATAAAAGCGTACTTTTCTTCCCAGGTAGCCAGGGCGTTGAAAGCGTCGGCTTTCGCGCCTGCCAGCAGCTCGTTGATTTCCGCAATCAGCACGGAGAACTCGGGAACAAATTCCACGATGCCCTCGGGGATAATGGCAACACCGAAGTTCCAGCCCTTGGCGGCGCGGTTTGCAACGGAGTCGGCAATGTAATCGGTGATCTGAGCCAGAGACATCTTCTTGGCGGCAACTTCCTCACCGATCAGGCAGATGTTGGGACGGGTCTGCAGAGCAGTCTCCAGAGCCACGTGGGAAGCGGAACGGCCCATGACCTTCACGAAGTGCCAGTACTTCTTGGCGGAGTTGGCGTCACGCTCGATGTTGCCCACGATCTCAGCGTAGGTCTTGGTGGCGGTGTCGAAGCCAAAGGAGCACTCGATGTCCTCATTCTTCAAGTCGCCGTCGATGGTCTTGGGGCAGCCAATGACCTGAATGCCGGTGTTTTGTGCGGCAAAGTACTCAGCCAGCACAGCGGCATTGGTGTTGGAATCGTCGCCGCCAATGATAACCAGGGCATTGATGCCATGCTTCTTGCAGTTCTCAGCGACAATAGCGAACTGCTCCTGGGTCTCCAGCTTGGTACGGCCGGAACCGATAATATCAAAACCGCCGGTGTTGCGGTAGGCGTTGATGTACGCGTCGTCGAAGATGATGTAGTCATCGTCAATGAGGCCGCTGGGACCGCCCTTGAAACCGTACAGGACATTGTCCTTGTCGGTGGCCTTCAGTGCATCGTACAGACCGCAAATAACATTGTGGCCGCCGGGAGCCTGACCGCCGGACAGAATCACGCCAACCACCTGTTTCTTGGCAGGCGCGGTGTTCTTGCCCTTCTGGAAGGTGATTTCGTTCTTGCCGTAGGTATTGGGAAACAGAGCCTTGATCTTGTCTTGGTCGGCAACGCTCTGCGTAGCAGCGCCGCCACACACACAGATCTCGGCAATGCCGCCCCGGAGCATACCGGGCAGCTTAGGATTATACTGGTATCTTGCCAGCTGTAAAGGGGAAAGTTTCATCTTATTACACTCCTTGCAGTATTTTTTATCGATTATACTCCAACTTTACAAAAAGGTAAATAGGAAATTGCAAATATTTTTTATTTATGACTATTGAAAAGCAAAAAAACTGTGTTATAATGGTAGCTGTAAAAATACGGGACTGCCCCGTGAAATAAGAAAGGAAAGATGAAAATGGCTCTTGTTACTACTACCGAGATGTTCAAGAAGGCTTATGACGGCGGCTACGCTATCGGCGCTTTCAACGTGAACAATATGGAAATCGTTCAGGGTATCACCGAGGCTTGCTGCGAGGAGAACGCTCCTGTTATCCTGCAGGTTTCCAAGGGCGCCCGCGCTTATGCTAACCATACTTACCTGGTAAAGCTGGTTGAGGCTGCTGTTATTGAGTGCCCCAACATTCCCATCGCTCTGCACCTGGACCACGGCGACAGCTTCGAGACCTGTAAGTCCTGCATCGACGGCGGCTTCACCTCCGTTATGATCGACGCTTCCTCCAAGTCCTTCGAGGAGAACATCGCTATCACCAAGCAGGTCGTGGAGTACGCTCACGATCACGGTGTTGTTGTTGAGGCTGAGCTGGGCTCTCTGGCTGGCATCGAGGATGAGGTCAATGTTTCCGCTGAGGCTGCTTCCTACACCCGTCCCGAGGAGGTTGAGGAGTTCGTTTCCCGTACCGGTTGTGACTCCCTGGCTATCGCTATTGGCACCTCCCACGGCGCTTACAAGTTCACTCCCGAGCAGTGCACTCTGAACGAGCAGGGCATCCTGGTTCCTCCCGCTCTGCGTTTCGACGTTCTGGAAGAAGTCACCAAGCGTCTGCCCGGCTTCCCCATCGTTCTGCACGGTTCCTCTTCCGTTCCCCAGGAGTACGTGAAGATGGTCAACGAGAACGGCGGCAAGATGCCCAACGCTATCGGCGTGCCCGAGGAGCAGCTGCGTAAGGCTGCAAGCCTGTCCGTCTGCAAGATCAACATTGACTCCGACCTGCGTCTGGCTATGACCGGTACTATTCGTAAGTTCTACAACGATAACCCCGGCAAGTTTGACCCCCGTGAGTACCTGAAGCCCGCCCGCGCCAACATCAAGGAAATCGTTCGTCACAAGCTGATCAACGTCCTGGGCTGCGCCGGCAAGACCTGAAATCACAATGGCAACGAAGATGAGGCTCGAACCGCCTACTAAGGTAAACGATAGAGTGTTAGTGCAGTACCGCGAATATAATACCCGTGTTATATATGTTTTTGCCCATTATCTGCATCTCTTTTGCAGAGGGATTGTATCATAGCGATTGACAATTTGCGAGGGCAGAATTATAATTGTGGCATTAAAAACGGTTTCCCCGAAGGAGATAACATGATGAAAAATGTATTGCCTTTGTGCCTGTGGATATGGTGGAGGACTTCCGGAAAAATATGGAAAATGCTCTGGGTAAGAGGGCTTGCCATATTCTGTCTGTGCGTCCTCAGGGCGGCATTGTGGTATGATGTTGGAGATTTTGCGAAGCAAGAGGAATTGTTATGGCAGAAATGCTAAAAGTATTTAATCTGACCCTAAATAATGTGGGCATGCTGTTGATTTTTATAACAGTGGGCTACATCCTTCGCCGCAGCCATAAGCTGCCGGACGATGCCGGCAAGGTTATGTCGCAGCTGTGCGTAATGGTATTTTCTCCGGCCTACAGCATTTTGAATCTGAGCCGCAATGTGCGGATCGAAAAAATGAGTGAGAATCTCACCCTGTTGGGTTTTGGTTTGGCTTTTGCAGTGGTGGCGGTGGCAACCGGTCTGGTTTTGGGTAAGCTAATTGGCAAATCCCCTATGGACAAAAGCTCCCTCACCTACGCGTTTACCTTCCCCAATTACGGCTACTTCGGCTATCCGGTGATCGAGGGCGTGTTCGGCACGGCGATGCTGGGCGAATTTATGGTCTTTGCCATTCCTATGATGATCCTGTGCTGCTCCTACGGCTTTGTGCTATTCCAAAAGGAGAAGAAGATTGATATTCTTCGCTTGCTGAAGACCCCGCTGATCGCATCTTTGGTGATTGGCATTACCTTGGGCCTTACAGGTCTTAAGCTGCCGTCTATAGTGGAAAAGACGCTTTCTGGCGCCGGCGCCTGTATGAGCCCCTGTTCTATGCTGCTGGCCGGCTTTATGCTGGGTAAACTCCCGCTGAAAAAGCTGTTCTCCGGCTTCCGGCCCTATTACCTGACCGCCATTCGTATGATTGGCATTCCCGTAGCCTTTGGCGCGGTGATGTACCTGTGTGGTCTGCGGGAAAGCCTGCTGTTCTGGCCCCTTGTCTTCTCCTGCCTGCCTTTGGGCTTGAATTTGGTGGTTTATGCCGAGAGCAACGGCTTTGAGAAAGAGGCTGGCGACAATGCCAAGCTCTGCTTTATTTCTTATGTGCTGGCTTTGGCTGTGCTGCCCTGCCTGTTTGCGGTGATGACAAGAATTTGCGGTATGTAAGAAAAAGACCGAGATGCTATCGTAAAGGAGCGCGCAAAATGAAGATTTTGGTTACCGGCGGTATGGGCTATATCGGCAGCCATACCTGCGTAGAGCTTTTGAATTTGGGTATGGAGGTGGTCATCGTTGACAACCTGGCCAATTCCGATCCCGAGGTGTTCAACTTAGGCACCGGTACCGGCTACAGTGTGCTGGATATGGTGAGGTCCTTCGAGAAGGTCAACGGTGTTGCCGTGCCTTATGAGATCACCCCCCCCGCCGTCCCGGCGACTTAGCTACCTGCTATGCAGACCCCGCCAAGAGCCGCGAGTGCCTGGGTTGGGTGGCAGAAAAGACCCTGGACGATATGTGCCAGGATACCTGGAACTGGCAAAAGAACAATCCCAACGGCTATAACAAGTAATAACGAAGACAATTATGCGGCATTTGGATATTGCATACAAATAAGGGTCTGTTGCAAAATGCGTTTTTGCAACAGACCCTTGCTTGTTATTCTTTATCTTTGTTGTCCTTTATGAAGGCTTCTACCAAAGCCTCTATTGCAATCAAAATGGCAACACCAAACATTATCCACGATATCCAGGTCAGAAAATTGGTTACATAGTGCCCTATTTTCCAAACACGTAAAAAATACCAATTAACAATAAAAGTGCTGCCCAAAGTTGTTTTTTTATACATTTCATTTTGGTTTTCAGCTCCTTTATCCTAACAGATACTCCATAAATTGCCTGGTTAGTTCCGGGCGGGCGGTGCTTCGGACTGCGCCCACATAGATGATGGTGCCGTCTAAATAATAGGCCTTTTGCAGGTCCTTCCGGCGGCTTACATCAATGCCCACGGGAACGGGCTTTTTCATAGGTCCCGGATCCTTGGGGTCTTTGGGGTACTCCAGCGCATCGGGCTCGACCTGCTCACCGGCGGGAGCGTTCAGCACATCAATGATAGCTTCGTCAATGTAGTAAATGCGGCCGGCAAGCTTTTCCAGAGTCTCCCCGTCCAAAACCTCCCGCAGGTCGGTAAGCAGATGCTGAGAAGTGTAGGCGCATACCTGGAAAGCATAGGGATCGCCGGCGATGAAATCCACGTCCTGCACGGCGCAGCTGGCGATGATTCGCTGGACAGTGTTATTGTTCAGCTGGGTCTGTCCGGGCATGATCTGCACATCCGAGTAGCAGGCCACAGTTTGCGTTTCTTCGTCGATGCCGGCGGTTTCATAAAAACCGTTCCAAAAAGGTTTTTCATCGACACCGATTTTGCAGTTGATGCAGAAACCGGAAAAGACGATTTCCTTTTGGTTGGCAACGGTGACAACACCCTGTACAATCAGTACCACAATGAGGATGATACAAATGGCTTGGATTTTATAATAATCCCAGAAGAACTCCCATTTTTCTTTGGTGGGCATATCCTTGACCTTTTGCCAGTCTTCTTTGATGCGTTTGATAAATTTCATATTACAGAGCCTTATTGTTCAGTCTTTCACCCACAGCTCCGCCCGGATGGATCAGCGCAAACTGCTCAGCCTGGTAGCCGGACTCTTCGATAACAGCGGCCTGCAGTGCGTGGAAGATCATGCACAGAGCGGTGGTGGAAGTGGTGCCCTGGGCATTCCACTTGTCGGTTTCCTTGTTCACGTGCTGCTTCAGCACCACATCAGCGGCCTGGGCCAGGGGCGATTCCATATTCTCGGTGACGGTGATGATGGAAACACCCTTTGCCTTGCAGATATCCACGATGGGCAGCAGCTCCTTAGTCTTGCCACCCCGGGATGCGAAGATCATCACATCGCCTGCCTGCAAAAAGCCGGTAGCGCCGTGAACAGCCTCAGCAGGGGAGATGAACCGGGCAGGACGCTCGATGCAGCACATCAGATGGGCCATGTGCTGGCAGATGATGCCGGAGTGACCGCAGCCGCAGGTGCCGATACGGGGAGCCTTGCTCAGCAGGTCAACAGCCTTTGAGAATTGCTCGTCATCAATATACTCAATCATTTCATTGATGCAATCGCGCTCAATGACATAAGCATTGCGAATTGCTTGCAGACTTTCCTTTTTCATAGAAAATCCTCCTGAATTTTACTTTTCGATGATTATAGCACAAAAGAAGGGACCCTTCAAGGGATTTGCAAAAATTTTACAAACCTGCAGGAAATGAATTGCAAAAGAAAGAAAATAATTTGCCAAAAGAGGCGGAAAACCCCTTGGTATCAATTGACAAATCCCCTTGCGGAGGTTATTATGTTAGGGTACAAGTGTAACTATGCCGCAATGCGGAAAACGCAGTCGGCGAAAATACATATTTGAGAGGTTAATTATGAGCAACTGTAAGATCAAGGCGCCTTTCTTTGAAATCGGCCCCAAGTCCTACCTGTACGGCGACCAGATCCTGGACCTGGCCAAGGCTGCTGACGCAGCTTCTGAGAAGTACGGCGTAGACATCCTGTTCACCTGCCCCGTTGTGGACATCCGCCGGGTGAAGGAGAACACCAAGCGCATTCACGTATTTGCGCCCCATATGGATCCCATTCCCGTGGGCCGTGGCCTGGCAGATATCCTGCCCGAGTCCCTGGTTGCAGCCGGCGCTGAGGGCGTTATGCTGAACCATGTGGAAAAGCCCCTGGATTTTGATACCTTGGCTGCTACCATTAAGCGTGCTGACGAAGTGGGTTTGACCACCATCGTCTGCGCTGATTCTATGGCAGATGCAAGTAAGATCGCTACGCTGAATCCCGACATCATCGTTGCCGAGCCTTCCGAGCTGATCGGTACCGGTGTCAGTGTGGGCCCCGAGTATGTGGAAGCTGCCACCAAGTGCGTCAAGAGCGTTAACGAGAACATTCTGGTGCTGACCGCTGCAGGCATTGCAAACGGCACCGATGTATATAACACCATCATCGCCGGCGCCGATGCCACCGGTTCTTCCTCCGGCGTTGCCAAGGCCGCTGACCGCGCCGCTATGGTGGACGAGATGATCGCCGCAGTCCGCAAGGCCTGGGACGAAAGACACAAGTAAGAGCAACCGCCAATTTGGCTGCTACATAAAAGAAAAATAATTTTTTGGAGGTAACAAAAAATGGAATTTAAGGTTTATCAGAAAGAGCTGCAGCTGCAGAGCCGCGGCTGGATCCCCACTTTCCACGACATTTCCAAGGAAGTTATGGAGATCGTAAAGCAGTCCGGCGTTAAGAACGGTACTGTTGCTGTGGTTTCTCACCACACCACCTGCTCCGTTATGGTCCAGGAGTGCTCTCACGATATCGACTCCTTCGACCTGGAGTTCCTGCAGCACGACCTGTTGGACATCATGCGCAAGATGATCCCCGACTACACCAACGAGGGCGATTACCGTCACCCCGGCCCCATCCACGCACAGTTCGGCCGCTATGTTGACGAGCCCGGCAACTATACTTCTATGAACACCGACGGCCACCTGCGCTCCGTGTTCTTCGGCCGCTCCGAGACTCTGACCATCAAGGATGGCAAGCTGGACGGCGGCGAGTTCGCTCACATCTACTTCATCGACTGGGACCACGTTCGCGCCCGTCCCCGTCAGGCCAACATCACCGTTATGGGTACCACTGAGGACGTAAACGACCGCAAGTGGAAGGGCGGCGAGACCATCAACACCCTGCGCAAGTTCACCGCAGAGGAGAAGGCTTACGACCTGCACTACGACAACCAGCTGGAAGACCGCGTATAATCGGAGGTAGCTATGAATACTTTACAGGCTGGCTTCAGCAGAGTGAATGTCACTCCTATGATGGGCATTCCTATGCGTGGCTACTTCAAGGAGCGTTATGCCGAGGCTGTACTGGATGATCTGGAGATCGTGGCGGTGGCCTTGGCTTGCGGCGAGACCAAAACCCTGCTGATGGCTATTGATAATCTCCAGATTGGCACCAAACTGGTGAAGAACTATCAGGAAAGAATTTCTGAAAAGACCGGTATAGCCAAAGAGGCTATCTTCATTCACTCCACCCATACCCATACTGCCGGTATGCTGGATATGGACAGCAAAAATGAACTGGTGCTGGAGTATACAGAATTTGTAGGCAAGCGCTTTGTGGATGTTGCCGTATTTGCGCTTAACGACCTGAAGCCTGCCAAGATGGGTTGGGCTGTGGGCAAGGCTCCGGGCATTGCTTTTGTCCGCCGTTTCCGGATGAAGGACGGCAAGGTCCGCACCAACCCCGGTGTGGGCAACCCCGACATTCTGCACCCCATTGGCGATATTGACGATCGTGTGAACGTGATCCGCTTCGACCGTGAAGGCGCTGAAACCATCGTGATGGCCAATATGGGCTGCCACCCCGACGTAGTGGGCGGCAACAAGATCTCTGCTGACTGGCCCGCTATGTTCCGCCGCCGTTTGGAGAAGTCTCTGGACAATGTGAAGGCCATCTTCTTCAATGGCGCCCAGGGTGATATCAACCATGTGAATGTAAACGCCAAGGACGGCGACTTCAACGACACCTTCCACGACTTTGATGATGTGGATCGCGGCTATGGCCACGCCCGTCACATGGGTAATGTGATGGCCGGCGCAGTCCTGCAGGTCTATGACAAGGTCAACTACCGGGATGTGGATACCATTCGCTTTGCCTATAAGGTCAGCGAACTGCCCTCCAATATGCCCAAGCCCGAGGATATGCCTCTGGCCCGTAAGTATCATGAGCTCCATCTTGCAGGCAAGGACAGCGAGATCCCCTTCAAGGGTATGGAGCTGACCACCGTGGTTGCCGAGGCTGGCCGTATGGTTCGCCTGGAGCACGGCCCCGAGACCTTCCCCTTGGGGCTGAGCGCTGTGACCATTGGCCCGGTTGCTCTGTTGGGCATCCCCGGTGAGCCCTTCAACGGCATTGGCCTGGGTATCAAGGAAGCCAAGGGCTGGGAAGTGGTTATGCCCTGCTGCCTGACCAACGGCTCCGAGGGTTATTTCCCCATGCAGGACTCCTACGACGAGGGCGGTTACGAGGCACGCTCCTCCCGTTATAAGGCCGGTACTGCTGAGCTGATCATCGAAGAGGGTAGGGCACTGCTGGACACCCTGCACTAAGGAGGGTATGCAATGACTGCTATAATCAATGCTACACTGGTCATGCGTGACCATTTGATCCCCAATGGCGTACTGTTGATGGAAAATGGCAAGATCACTGCTTTTGGCGAAAGCCGGAAGATGGAGATTCCGGAAGGCTGCGAGATCATTGATGCTGAAGGAAAGTACGTTGGCCCCGGCTTTGTGGATATCCACACCCATTCCGACGGCAAGGTTTTCTTCTATGACGATCCCAAGTCTGTGGGCCATCACCTGAAGCACGGTACTACCACCATTTTGGCAGCCCTGTACTTCAGTATGACCACAGAAGAATTTGTGGACGCTATGGGTAAGATTCGGGAAGCGATGAAAGACCCGGATTGCAGGAACCTGTGCGGCATCTATATGGAAGGTCCTTATATGAACCCCAAGTTCGGCTGTGACAAGGAGCATAACCCCTGGGTAGGCCCTGTGGACAGAGAAAAGTATCAGCCCATCATCGATGCCGGCTGGGACTTGGTAAAGGTTTGGGGCCTGGCTCCCGAGCGGGAGAATATTGTGCAGTTTGTGCAGGATGTAAAGGCTAAGAACCCTGCAGCGGTGTTCTCCGTTGCTCACTCTGAGGCTTCTCCGCAGGAGGTGGAGGCGCTGATGCCTTACGGCCTGCGGATCGGCACCCACCACACCAATGCCACCGGCGACCGTATTTTCTACCCCGAGGTCCGTGGCGTTTGCGTGGACGAAGCGGTTAACTACAACCGGGAGATCTATGCTGAGCTGATCTGCGACAGTATGGGTATCCATGTAGATCCCTATATGCTGCGTCTGGTGCGTAGAATCAAGGGCGATGACCGTATCATTCTGATTTCCGATGCCTATGCCTGCGATGGCCCGATTCCCGAGGGCTATGACGGTGTGGACGATATCAATTTTGACTGGGAAGGCGAGATCGCCGGCTCCAAGCTGACACTGGATATTGCCTGCCGCAATGCTTTGAAGCATTTGGGCGCTTCCGTTGTGGATGTGTTCCGCTTTGCTTCTTACAACCCTGCTATGGCAGTAGGGTTCTATGACCGCGGTGAGATCGCGGTTGGAAAACGTGCTGACCTGGTGATCGTTGATCACTGGATGAAAGTAAACAAAGTAATTTTCGAAGGAGAGACCGTACAATGAAAGATTTCATTACCGATCCCGCAACCAAATTTGACTTCCAACCCCACGACTTTGTTCCCTTCAAGGACAAGAAGGTCTGTGAGTATGTCCGCAGCCTGAGTGGCAAGGACCTGGAAAAGCGCGAGCCCTGGTGGCATCCCGAGTTCGATGTTAAGGTTATTATGAACCCCCATCCCATTCTGATCGCTACTCTGTTCTCCCGTCTGAAGGCAGCTTCCGAGGCTGGCAAGACCTTCACCATGATCCTGGGCAACCCCGAGCCCGACACCTACATTCCTCTGGCTCAGCTGATCAACTACTTCCAGGTTGACTGCTCCAAGGTTCACCTGTTCGCTGAGGACGAGTGGGCTGATGAGAACGGCAATATCGCCCCCATCACCTACGAGGCTGGCTTTGCTCACTCTATGATCAAGTACTTCTACTATCAGATCGACGAGAAGCTGCGTATGCCCATGGAGAATGTTCACTTCCCCACCAATGAGAATATCAAGGACTACTCCAAGATCATCAACGACATCTCCGAGGGTGGCGCTGATATCGCTTCCACTTCTCCCGGTTGGGCTGGCCACATGGCATTTGTGGATCCTATCCCCGAGTTCATTGGCTCCGGCGATATCGAAGAGTGGCTGAATCAGCCCGCTCAGATCGTCAAGCTGCACCCCATGACTATTATGCAGAACTCCCTGAACGGTACCTTCGGTCAGTCCGGCGACATCGCAAACGTTCCTCCCTGCGCCGCTACCATCGGACCGCTGGATGTTATGCGTGCTAAGGAGCGTATCGAGGTTCACGCACTGGCTACCTGCGGTACTTTCTCCTCCTGGCAGAGAATGACCTCCCGTCTGTGCACCCACGGCCCCATCACTCCCTACCTGCCCTCCTCCATGCTGCAGACCAAGAAGACTCAGGTCTACATCAGCGAAGAGCTGGCTGCTCCCTTCGAGTGCTGGGAGAAGGTTGGTTACTAATTCCCATTATTCCAATGGCAAGGGGCCGCATCAACGATGTGGCCCCTTTTCTAAAAAGGAGGACACCCCTATGTATATTGGTGTTGACTTGGGCAGTACCAATCTAAAAGCTGCCCTGTATGATGAAAACTTAAATTGCATTGCCCAAAAGGGCGCTCCTGTTGCGTATATCCGAGAGGGAGAGTTTGTTGAGTTTGACGCAGAAAAGTATTTTGACGATCTCGTTGCAGTATTGCACGATCTGATGGCTGAGAATCCCGGCAAGGTGCTGGAGATCGCCCTCACCGGCCAGGCCGAGTCCTTAGTTTGCTTGGATGCAGAGGGTAAGGCCGTTTATAATGCTATCTCCTGGATGGATGAGCGTTCCGACGAGGAGTGCGAGATCCTTTCTCAGCAGTTTGATGCCAAGCTGTGCCACCGCAAGACCGGCCAGCAGGCTGTGCTGCCCACCTGGCCTGCCACCAAGATTTTGTGGCTGAAGCGCAACCGCCCGGAGATTTTTGGCAAGGTGGCAACCTATATGCTGCTGAAGGACTATATCGTTTACCGGCTCACTGGCAAGAAGTGTGCCGATATGTCCATTGCCACTTTCTCTTTTTACTTTGACATTTACGGAAAATGCTACTGGCAGGAAATGCTCCAGGCCATTGGCATTACCGAGAAACAGCTCCCTGAGCTGATAGAGCCCTGTACTGTAGTTGGCGGTCTGACCGAACAGGTGGCAGTAGCCACTGGTCTGACTATTGAGACCAAGGTCAATGTGGGCACATTGGACCATTTTGCCGGCATGATCGGCACAGGCAACACCGCTCCCGGCGGCATGAACCTGTCCACCGGTACCACAATGGTGCTCACCGCTATGACCGAGGAAAAGCCCGACCCGGATTGCGATCTGGCGCTCCACTACGGTTTTATGCCCGATACCTATATTATGCTGCCGGTTATGGAAAGTGGCGGTGTGTGTTTGGATTGGTTCCGTCGTACATGTATGAACAATCTGGATTACGATACCTTAAATGCCGAAATCTTGAAAGCCCCGGAAACAGACCTGCTGTTCCTGCCCTATTTGGTAGGCACAAATGCTCCCGAATTTGACCGGGAGGCCAGCGGTGTGTTCTTTGGCCTGCGTCAGGAGCATACCAACATCCAAATGGCTAAGGCTGTTATGGAGGGCGTGTGCTTTGTCCTGCGGAAAAACTGCGAGGACATTCTATCCAAGGGCACAAAGATCTCCAGCATCGTTGCCACCGGCGGTGGCGCAAAGAGTCCTGTTTGGTGTCAGCTGCAGGCGGATATCACCGGCCTGCCCCTGGAAGTTCCCGCTGTTACCGAGGCTGGCTGCCTGGGCGCTGCTATGATTGCGGCCAAGAGCCAGGGTCAGTTTAAGAGTCTGGAAGAGGCCGCCCAGGGCGTGGAGATGGTCCGTTCTTATACCCCCAACCCCAGTGCCCGTATCGAAGAAAAATACCGCAAATTCTGCAAGCTCTATGAAGCTGCATTGGAAATTGCCAGAAAGTGAGAGATTTTGCTATGAAGACTTACACATTAAAGAAAATCACCGGCACTCCTGATTGGAGCACCATCGAGGTTATGCCCGTTGACAATTTGCTGTGGACAGACCCCCTGCCCATTACCGCCAAGGCTCAGCTTTGCTGGGATGAGGAGGTTATTTACCTGCGGATGGAGGCTTTTGAAAAAGATATCCGTATGGAAGAGAGCGATCCCCTGGCAGAAACCTGCAATGACAGTTGTCTGGAGTTCTTCCTCCAGCCTACCGATGCGCCCACCTATCTGAACTTTGAGATCAACCCCTTGGCAAATTATCTCATTGGCCAGGGTGATTGCGACGTGGGCAACCGTTTGCGTGTCATCATTCCGGACTTTGAGACCCGTATGGAACCCAAGGTGACCTTCACTGAAACCGGCTGGGTGCTGACCTACAAAGTGCCCTTCTCCTTTATCCGCCTGTTTTATCCCCAATTTGAGGCAAAGCCGGGCGTGAAGGTTCGCGGTAACTGCTATAAATGCGGTGATTTGACCGTAAAGCCCCATTTCCTGGCCTGGAGTCCCACTGTCAGCGAAGTACCCGCCTTCCACCTGCCGGAGTATTTCGGTCAGCTGATCTTTGGAGAGTAAATTTATTTCTTAGGCACTTTCACGAATTTTTGAAAAAGATAAGACAGCAATTGACTTTTCCAGCCTTTTATACTAAACTATTAGTTGGTATAAAATGGCGTTCTATGAGAGTGAAACTGCCATAGAGATTATTTATAATGAGGAGGAAAACCCCAATGGACTACGGCAAAAAAGTTTGGATTTTTCCGGATGCAGAGCTGCCCCCTGTGGGTGTGAACCTGATTCCCGGTCACGAATCCGTCATCATTACCAATGTGAGCGACAAGGTGGCAAATGTGAAGTTCACCTTGATCTACACCGATAAAGATCCTGTGGACTTCACCATTCAGGTGGAGGCTATGCGTGTGCGTTGCCTGCGCACCAACGAGGAGAAGGATTTTGGCAAGTACACCGCTAAATTCGACGAGCAGTATGCGATTATGCTGGAGAGCGATCAGCCCATCGTTGCCCAGTACGGCCGCGCCGAACCCCGCGAGGTCAATTTCTACACCACCCCCGGTTACTGCGAGTAATCGAAAATAAATTATGTAAACTATTTTAGGAGGAAATACAAAATGGCAAGAATTTGCATTCCTGATCACGAGTACAAAGAAAGAGTTAAGCGCTGCGCTGCGATCCTGGTCCGCGAAAAGTTGGACGTGCTGATCGTAAACGGCAACGAGGCTGACTACGCTAACCCCCGTTACTTCTCCGGCTTCTGGCCCCTGTTCGAGCGCGCCGGTGTGGCTATCGCTGCTAACGGTGAGGCTGCTTTGATGGTAGGTCCCGAGTCCTCCATCTTCGGTGCTGACCGCAACAAGCTGGACAAGATCTTCACCCTGCTGGCTTACCGTGAAGGCGCTGACCCCGCTTACCCCGAGGCTAAGCCCGACACCTTCCACGATGTCTTCAAGGCTATCGGTGTGACCGGCAAGAAGATCCGCATCGGTGTGGCATCCTTCCTGGATACCTCCGTTACCATCTTCAATGCTATCAAGGAAGCTTTCCCCGAGGCTGAGATCGTTGACGCAGGCAAGATCATGGTCGAGCTGCGCCGCATCAAGAGTGAAAACGAGCTGGCTTGCCTGCGTGAAGGCTACCGCATCGCTGACCTGGCTACTCAAGCCGTTATGAAGGAAATCCGTCCCGGTATGACCGAGCTGCAGGCTGTTGGTATCGCACAGCGCGTTGTTTACGAGAACGGCGCCGAGTACGAAGGCCTGCCCATGTACGTGTTCTCCGAGGCTTCCACCCGTCACGCTATCTCCCGTTCTTCCTACCGTGAGTTCCAGAAGGGTGACATCGTGCAGCTGAACCTGTCCGCTAAGATCGACGGCTACTCCGCTGCTATCGGTTACCCCATCTGCCTGGGCACTTTGGAAGGCCAGCGCCGCGACATCGTGCAGTTCTGCCGTGAGGCTCACGCATGGTCCGAAAAGCAGGTCAAGGCTGGCGTTTACGCTGCTGACATCGCTAAGGGCTTCTACAAGTACTTTGTTGATAACGGCTACGAGAAGAACTATGTTTACGGTCCTCTCCACGGCACCGGCATCATCGAGGTTGAAGCACCCTGGTGCGAGACTTCCTCTACTTACTACCTGGAGCCCAACATGACCTTCCAGGTGGACACCTACATCTCCTCCGACACCTTTGGCGTCCGTTGGGAGAAGGGTATCGCAGTTAAGGAAGGCGGCTACGAGGTTCTCAGCCCCGAGATCCCCGAGGTTTGCCCTGAGATCCACTTCTAATTAACCGAAAATGCACCCAGGAAACTGGGTGCATTTTAACCAAAAGGAGAATAAAACTATGCAAATGCTTGAAATGTTTTACGATCAGATCCAGGACGCTGTGGACCGCAAGGTTCCCTTTGTGATCCCCATCGGCACCATGGAGTACCACGCAAAGCACGCATCCTGCGGCACTGACACTTTGGTGGTTACCGGCTGCCTGCGGGAGTTGGCTAAGGAGAAAGAGATCGTGATCTGTCCTCCTATCTGGTACGGCGTGGCTTCCTACGCAGTTTGCGAGCCCAAGCCCAGCCACTTCCATGTGGACGAGGACGCTTATGTAAATTATCTGTACTACATTCTGAAGTCTATGATCGATGCCGGTCATAAGAATATCTACTTAGTACCCCATCACCAGACCGAGGGCGCAGGCTTGATGCCCATGACCATTGCCTGCCATAAGGCAGCCAAGAAGGTGACCATGGAGTATATGGAGCAGAAGCTCGGCAAGGGCTGGTGGGGCAGCGATGCCTACGCAAGCTACTACGAGGATATGGGCTCCGAGGACGATCCCTTCTCCTATATTAAGGTGATCCCCCTGATCGGCGCCGAGGCACAGATCAAGTGCGGTGGCTTCGACCACGCAGGCAAGTGGGAGACCTCTTTGCTGATGGGCACCTACCCCGAGCTGGTTGATCTGAACCGCTGCAAGGACAACACCGAGTGGTTCGCCAAGAGCGCCGTCGAGGCCAGCGCTGAGACCGGTAAGCACATGGTGGAGTGCACCCTGGAGTGGCTCCGGGAGGCTATTCAGTAAGTTTTTTGTCATTGCCACGGCGCTTTTGCGCTGTGGCAATCTCTCTAGTTAACTGAAAAATGACAGCAGGGAACGGACAGTGTGTTGCTCCTTGCTGTTTTTGCGCGATTTATTACGGTAAAGTGCTGAAATTTGAAGGGCGTTGATAAGCGGTTTTTGTGTAAAAATACAGAAAAACGCAAAAAGTGTGTTTCGTACAGAGAAATTTGTGCGCAACCGGTTGACAAACTGGGATTCAGGGTGTATAATCAGCCCATCAATTGATTCACCAAGAATCAGCAAAGGAGATTAAGATTATGAAAAAAGTATTAGCGCTTGTTTTGGTAGCCGTGATGCTGTTTGGCTTGGCTGCTTGCACGGCAAAGCCTGCAGACCCCGCTGCAAGCGAACCCACCGCTACCGAAGCAACCAAGGCTGAAACTGCTGACAAGAAGTTCACCATTGGTATCTGTCAGTTTGTGCCCCACCCTGCACTGGATCAGGCAACCAAGGGCTTCAAGGAAGCCGTTACCAAGGAACTGGGCGCTGACAAGGTTACCTTCAATGAGCAGAACGCAGCCGGCGAGGCTTCCAACTGCTCCACCATCGTCAACGGCCTGGTTTCCTCTAAGGTAGACCTGATCATGGCAAACGCTACTCCCGCTGTGGCAGCTGCTTACAACGCAACAGAAGAGATCCCCATTCTGGGCACCTCCGTTACCGAGTATGGCGCAGCCCTGGGCATTAAGGATTTCTCCGGTACCGTTGGCGCAAACGTTTCCGGTACTTCCGACCTGGCTAACCTGGACAAGCAGGCTCAGATGATCCTGGATTGGTTCCCCGCAACCAAGAAGGTCGCTCTGCTGTACTGCTCCGGCGAAGCTAACTCCCAGTTCCAGGTTGATAAGGTTGCTGCCTATCTGAAGGGCAAGAACGTTGAGACCAAGATGTTCAGCTTTGCTGATACCAGCGATATGATGGCTGTTGCACAGTCTGCTTGTGACTATGCTGATGTGATCTATGTTCCCACCGATAACACTGTTGCAAACAATGCTACCGCTATCGACAGTATCGCCCGCACAGCTAAGAAGCCCATCATCGCCGGTGAGTCCGGTATCTGCGGCGGCTGCGGTGTTGCTACTTTGTCCATCGACTACTACGACTTGGGCTACGCCACCGGTATGATGGCTGTTAAGATCCTGCGTGACGGCGCTGACATCACCAAGATGCCCATTGAGTACGCACCCAAGGAAACCGCTCTGTACAACGAGGAGATCTGCAAGGCTCTGGGCGTTACTCCTCTGGAAGGCTACGAAAAGCTGGCCGTAGAAAAATAATATAGTTTGATTTCTTAGTGCAGCCGCTGAGATTCAGCGGCTGCACTTAAGGTGTGTTTGGAGAAAAATTTATCCGTTGGAGGATTCCCCTTATATGGAACGCTTATTGAATTTCGGCAATGCGTTGCCGGGTGTTTTGTCCCTGGGTCTGATCTGGGGCATTATGGCCATTGGCCTGTTTATTACTTATAAAATTCTGGAACTGTCCGACTTGACGGTGGACGGCTCTTTCTGCACCGGCGGCGCTGTGTGTATCGTGATGATGGCCATGGGCCAACCCACCTGGCTGGCAATGGTCTGCGCTTTCCTGGCCGGTATGCTTACCGGCGCGGTTACAGGCTTTTTGCATACTACCTGCAAGATCCCGGCTATTTTAGCTGGTATTTTGACCCAGTTGGGTTTGTGGACGATCAATATGATCATTATGGGCATAGAAAAGGGCGAGCTGGTCTCTACCCTCACCATTCCTGCCCGGAACAGTAAACCCCTGGTGTCTGCAATGTTTTTGAAAACTGCATTGAACGGCACCAAGCCTGTCTATATGTATCCCCCCTTTGTGTTGGTGGTGATTACCGCTTGTATCATCGGTCTTCTGTACTGGTTCTTTGGTACGGAGCGGGGTGCATCCATCCGCGCTACCGGCGCCAATGAGCATATGGCAAGAGCCCAGGGTATTAACACCAATGCCAACAAGATGCTCGGCTTGATGCTGGCCAACGGTTTGGTGGCCCTGTCCGGTTCTCTGTTTGCCCAGTACAACGGCAACAGTGAAATCAATATGGGTCGTGGCGCTATTGTTATCGGACTGGCTGCCATCATCATCGGCGATGTGCTGTTCGGCAAACTGTTTAAGAACTTTGCGCTGAAGCTGCTGGCTGTCAGCTTCGGTGCCATTGTCTACTACCTGGTCATCCAGGCAGTTTTGACACTATTGCAGGTAGACTCTCAGTATCTGAAACTGATGTCCGCTGCCATTGTGGCCATCTTCCTGACTGTACCCAATTTGGGCGGCCACAGTTTCAAAAAACATAAAAAGGAGGCACCGGTATGCTCGAAATAATTGATATCCACAAGACCTTTAATGCCGGTACCATCAACGAAAAGCGCGCCCTGCAGGGCGTAAGCCTGCATTTGAAGCCCGGCGATTTTGTCACCGTTATCGGCGGTAACGGCGCAGGTAAGAGTACCCTTATGAACTCCGTATCCGGCGCATACCCCGTGGATGAGGGCAAGATTCTCATTGACGGCGTGGATGTAACCCACCTGCCGGAGCATAAGCGGGCCCAGTATATCGGCCGTGTGTTCCAGGATCCTATGATGGGTACTGCCGCGACTATGCAGATCGAAGAAAACCTGGCATTGGCTGCCCGGCGTGGCAAGATCCGTACACTGCGTACCGGTATCACCAAAAAGGAGCGGGCGCTCTATAAGGAGCAGTTGGCAACTTTGGGCCTGGGCCTGGAAGACCGAATGACCGCCAAGGTCGGCCTGCTGTCCGGTGGCCAACGCCAGGCGCTGACCCTGCTGATGGCAACCCTGCAGAAGCCCAAGCTGCTGCTGTTGGACGAGCATACTGCCGCCCTGGACCCCAAGACCGCAGCCAAGGTGCTGGAGACCACCCAGCGCATTGTGGAGAGAGATAATCTGACCACTTTAATGATCACCCATAATATGCGTGATGCCATCACCTATGGCAACCGTCTGATTATGATGTACGACGGTCGCATTGTTGTAGACGTGTCCGGCGAGGAGAAGAAGAAGCTTACCGTGGAACAGCTGCTAAGCCTGTTCAGCAAGGCCAGCGGTTCTGACGAAGTCAACGACAAGCTCCTGCTGTCCTAAGAAATACCCCCCGCTCCAAAAGGAGCGGGGGGTTCTATGTGCTTAATAATGCAGGTAACTCCAACTGGTAGAGAGTATCATATCCACGGGATAGTTGCTGTCTGTGGATTCAGTGACCTTCAAATTACCGTTGCCCATCAAAACCATTTTGATGGTAGTGCTATACCACTGATCAGTGATTAAGATTTCGGTGTCGGTTAGGTCCACCTCGGCGGGGTGCATACCGGCACCGTGGCGGTAGTATTCCTTACCACCATAGGCAACGGGGGGTCTGTTCTTATCGATGTCTTCCTCGTTGGCGGAGAACATAGCATCCAGCAACAGGCAGTAGACACCTTCTCCATAACCGCCGTTATCCCAAAAAGAGATGCCCCGGGCGGAGATGGTCTCCTCATCATAGGGAATATATGCCTGAGAAATGTACTCCGGATTGGCGTCATCACTGCAGATTTTGAGATTTGTATTGGGATTCAGAATATCTGCGGCATTGCAAACAGTGCAGACACCGTTTTCAAAAGTATGGGAACCCACAGAGCCTTCTGTTGCGCCGCAGCTGGTGCAGGTCTTGGGCGCTTGGCAAGTAGCATCTTTCCAGGTGTGCATATGAGGGGGTTCTGTAGATTTTGTGGTAGGAGTGGTGGCGGGTTTTGTGGTGGGGGTCGTAGTGGGCTTTACAGTGGGCTTCGTGGTAGGAGTGGTTGAGGGCTTCACTGCGGGCTTCGTGGTAGGAGCAGTAGTGGGGTTCGCAGTAGGCTTTGTGGTAGGAACTGCTGTGGGCTTTGTAGAGGAAGGATCCGTGGCTGTTGTTGCCTCGGTAGCTACGGTGGACTCGTCGGTTACATCGGTAGCAGCAGTAGATTCAGCAGTAGGTTCAGCGCTGGGTGCGGTAGTCGCTACTGTGGTGGGGGAGGTTCCTTTTTGCTCAGTTTTCTTTTTGCCACAGGCGGCCAGGGAAAGACAAAGAACTAACGCCAGGGTAAAGGAAAGCGCTTTTTTCATAATATTACCTCTTTCTAATAAAAAATGCGCAGCAGAAGCTGCGCACGAAAAACACAGCCTCCTGCTTGCGCCACACAAGTTCAACATTCTTTTAGAGAAAGTCAAATTAGGAGAACGTGTTTTTACCATAAGGATAAAAACATTTTCTCCAAAAGAATATGATATAAACTTGTGTGGCAGGAATATTGTAGCAGTTACTTTCAAAAAATGCAAGGCTTTTCTGTCGAAAAAGCCCCGCCTAAAGGCGAGGCTAAAGAAAGACGGATGAATCAGAAAATCACTTGTACCAGTATCATATAAAACACTGTGCCGGCGCCGATGCTCAGCAGGCTGTTTCGTTTCCACAGATGCAAAAGAGCAACGAACACAATTCCCAGCAGTTCCGGAATGCCATAGGGATAAGCCAGAGGTGTGACCTCTTTCAGACAGTACACCACCAGCATACCCATAATGGCGCAGGGGAGAACCTTGCCTAAATACAGGATCAGCTCCGGGGTTTTTCGCTTTTCGCCGAAAATCAAAAAGGGCAAAAACCGGGTGGACATGGTGACCAATGCGACCACAACGATCAAAGCGATTTTATACATTGTCCTGCCTCCTTCCTGTCTTGCGGGAGATGGTCAGCAGCAGGGCAATCATAACCATAGAGGGGATTAGAAAAATATTCTGTCCGAAAATCAACAAGCACAGCAGGGTAGAACCCACACCGATGATAGCCGGCAAATGGTTTTTGTGGCTGAGCCACTGTTCTACAAACATAGTCACAAACAGCGCTGTCAGCACAAATTCCACACCCGCAAAGCTGATGGGCAGCAAACTCATCAGATTGCCCAAACTGCAACCGATGATCCAGTAGATATGATTGAAAAGGGTCACCAAAAAGCAGTATGTATGGCGGGTCATGCCCTCCGGGGGCTCATTTTGGGTGACCAGGGAGTAAGTCTCATCGGTAAGACCGAAAATCATATAGGTTTTTTTCTTGCCGGCGCCCTTATAGGGAGTCAAAAGGGAAATGCCGTAGAAAATATGCCGGGCGTTGACCAGGAATGTGGCGATGGCCACACTGATAAGGCTTGCATGGTCGGCAATCAGGCTCACTGCCAGATACTGACCGGAACCGGCAAACATAGTAAGCGCCATAATGGCGGCCCAACCCACACCCAGGCCGGTCTTTTCGCCTAAAAGGATACCAAAGCCCGCACCTAAAAATAGGTAGCCGGTTAGGACAGGAACGGTGTCCAAAAATGTAGTTTTCAGAGCTTTACGGTTCATGCTTTGCCTCCGTGGGGAAATTAAAACGCTGGACGATGCCCACCAGCTTGCTGGAAAGTAGCACCGTCAGCAGGGAAAATCCAATTCGCTGTACCGGGATATAACTTAAGGAAAGGAGCAGTACAGTAATATCGGAAATCATATAGAAATACTCGATTTTCGTCTTAAAAATATGGCTTAATATGATTGCCAGGGCATCGTCACCACAGGGAGCGCCGCCTATCCGTACGCACAATCCGCAGCCTATGCCTACGAAAACAGCACCAAGCAGCGCCGCCGCCAGAGGATATTGCGCCAGTTCCGGAAAGACGGGGGGAAATTGCTCAAAGATGCGATAAAAGCCACTGAAGCCAACTGCGGCAATCAGAGAGTAGAACAAAAAGGATTTGCCCAATGCCTTCCACCCGGCGGCATAGCAGATAATGTTGATCACCAAGGCGGAAATTGCCGGGGTGATGTGCAGCCAATGGTGCAGCAGTAGGGTAAGGCCTAACTGACCGCCCTCGGTAACGCCGGACAATGCGTGGATATGGCATAAACCAAAGGCCAGTATGCAGCTGCCCAACAGGGTTACCAAACATCGCTTTACCATTGCGCACCTCCCCAAATAATCCCTTTTAATATAGGCATAAATCAACAAAATGTCAATACTACAAAAAACACTTGTCATTTCGTTTTTTTGCTGTTATCATAAAGAATAAGGAGGCGTGATTATGCAAAAGGAAATAAATGTTTGCGACTATGCCGGCCAAATTTTGGCGGGTGTGGAAAAGGGCGCTCTGCTCACAACGAAGGCCGGGGATGAAGTGAATACTATGACCATCGGCTGGGGTCATTTGGGTGTTGAATGGAGCAAACCGATTTTTGTTGTCTATGTGCGGCAAAGCCGCCATACCAAGGCGATTTTGGATAAAAACGGGGAGTTTACCGTAAACATCCCGGTTGGCCCTATCGATAAGAAAATTTTGGGTATCTGTGGCACAAAATCCGGCCGGGATATGGACAAATTTAAGGAGCTGGGACTGACCCTGGTGCCGGGACAGACTGTGTCCGTGCCGGCCATTGCGGAACTTCCGCTGACTTTGGAATGTAAGGTCATCTATCAGCAGGACCAGGACCTGTCCGCCCTGGAGCCTGCCTACCGGGAGCATAGCTATCCTGCCGGCACGGTAGAGGAAAATAATTTCCACACCGCCTACTACGGCGAAATCACTGCTGCCTACATTTTGGAAGATTGACAATCCCCGGGAAATAGGTATCATATAGAAAATACTTTTTGAAGGAAAGATGCAATTATGAGCAAAATCGGCGTTTTGGGCGCAGGTACCTGGGGTATGGCTTTGGCCCGGATGCTTTATAACAGCGGCCACAAGGTTTGCATTTGGTCCGCCCTTAAGAAGGAAGTGGAGGAGTTCTCCGCTACCCGGCGGCATCCCAACCTGCCCGGCATGGAGATTCCCGCAGGAATTGCTTTTACAGAGGAGATCGCAGAGGTATGTAAGGATAGGGATATTCTGCTGTTTGCCGTGCCCTCACCCTTTGTCCGGAGCACTGCCCGGCAGGCTGCACCCTATGTCAAAGACGGTCAGATCATTGTGGATGTGGCCAAGGGTATCGAGGCGGATACTTTGCTGACCATGACCGGCATCATCGCCCAGGAGCTGAATAACCCCACTGTGAAGCTGGTGGCCCTGTCCGGCCCTACTCACGCGGAGGAGGTTGCCAAGGATATGCCTACCACCATCGTGTCCGCCTGTGAGGACAGAGATGTGGCGGAGTTCGTGCAGACTGTGTTCTGGGGCACTTGTATGCGAGTGTACACCAATGACGATGTGCTGGGTGTAGAGCTGTGCGGTGCTATGAAGAATGTGATCGCTCTGGCATCCGGTGTTGCTACCGGCCTGGGCTATGGCGACAATGCAAAGGCTGCCCTAATCACCCGGGGCATGGCGGAAATTTCCCGATTGGGAATGGCTATGGGCTGCCGGGAGCAGACCTTTGGCGGCCTAGCAGGTATTGGCGACTTGATCGTTACCGCCACCAGTATGCACAGCCGCAATAACCGCTGCGGTATGCTCATTGGTCAGGGCGTGCCGGTGGAAGAAGCTACCAAGCAGGTGGGAATGGTGGTGGAGGGCATCAATGCCCTGCCTGCAGCCATCGCTCTGAAGAAAAAATATCAGGTGGAAATGCCCATTGTGGATGCGGCCTATGCTGTGGTCTTTCAAGGAATTCCCCCTAAGAATGTGGTGCAGCAGTTGATGACCCGTGGCAGAAAGCCCGAATTGCCCCCTGCGGCCTGGGATAACCAATACGAATAAAAAAAGCAGCTTGTCATTTGACAAGCTGCTTTTTTGTTACACATTAAACAGAAAGTTGACAATGTCGCCGTCCTTCATTACATATTCCTTGCCCTCGCTGCGGACAAGGCCCTTTGCCTTGGCGTTTGCCATAGTGCCCTGCTCCTTCATATCGGTGAAGGCGATGACCTCAGCCCGGATGAAACCACGCTCAAAATCGGTGTGGATCTTACCGGCGGCCTGGGGTGCCTTGGTGCCCTTCTTGATGGTCCAAGCCCGGCACTCATCTGCGCCTGCGGTGAGGAAGGAAATCAAACCCAGCAGCGCGTAGGAGGACTTGATCAGCCGATCCAAGCCGGATTCAGCAACACCCAGCTCTTCCATAAACATTGCCTTCTCCTCGGGATCGTCCAGCTCGGCAATGTCAGCTTCCAGCTTGGCGCAGATGGGAATCAGTTCACTGCCCTCGGCAGCGGCCAGTTCTTTCACTGCCATATAGTGGCGGTTGCTTTCCGGCTCATTGATCTCGTTCTCTGCCAGGTTTGCTACATAAATGGTCTTCTTCAGTGTCAGCAGATCGGAAGTGGCGATGAGAGCCATATCGTCGTCAGTGCCGTCAAAGGTGCGGGCCAGCTTGCCCTCGTTCAAGTGAGCCAGGAGTTCAGTGAACAGATCAGCTTCCCGGGCGAACTTCTTGTCGCCGCCCTTCATAGCCTTCTGCGCCTTGTCAATGCGGCGCTCTACCATCTCAATGTCAGCCATCACCAGCTCCAAGTTGATGATGTCGATGTCACGGAGGGGGTCGGTGCTGCCCTCCACATGGGTCACATTGGTGTCTTCGAAGCAACGGACCACATGGACGATAGCATCGGTGGTGCGGATGTTGCTCAGGAACTTGTTGCCCAGACCTTCACCCTTGGATGCGCCCTTCACAAGACCGGCAATGTCCACGAATTCAATCACCGCAGGGGTGAGCTTCTTGGGATTGTGCAGCTCGGCCAGCCAGTCCAGCCGCTCGTCGGGCACGCTTACAACGCCCACATTGGGGTCGATGGTGCAGAATGCGTAATTGTCAGCAGGCACGCCCGCATTGGTAATAGCATTAAACAAAGTAGACTTGCCCACATTGGGCAGTCCCACGATACCTAATTTCATATATACTCATATCTCCTTTATTTCCAATGGTTTTTTGATTCGACGGTGTGGCTTTTACACCATTTTTACACCATTTTATGCAAACAGTCTTTCAAACTGCTGTACAGCCAAGTTCATAGAATCGTCTGTCACATGGACATATCGATCCATTGTGGTCTTAATACTTGCATGACCTAATAACTTCTGCAGCACCTTTGGCTGCATGCCACTTTCAATAGCACGGGTTGCGTAGGTGTGACGCAGAGCATGCATACAAAATCGCTTAATGCCTGCTTCGTCGCATAGCTTGTAGAGGTGGGTATCATAGGAACTGTTTTTAGCGGGTTCCCCGGTCCGCCAATTGATGAAAACTAAATCTTCCATAACAAGGACTTTCTGTTGGCCGGTACGCCTGTCCATATAGGGGAGTGCTTGAGATAGTTTTTCGGAACGCTTGTGGTTTTCTCGATTATCATAGATGGTTTTCAGAATCTCATAGGCACGGTTGGTCAGTGGAATGGTCCGGTAGCTTTGCTGGGTCTTAGGGGGACCGGCTCTCCAATCCTTTTGCTTATGCCGAAATTCCAAGGTTTTATTGACAGTCAGGGTTCGTTTCTCCCAATTGATCGCATCCCAGGTCAGGCCGATCAATTCACCGGTACGAAGACCGGTCTCCAAGATCAAGGCGTACTGGTAGTAGTTGTGGGATCGTTTGGCAACCTCCAAGAATTTCATCTGTTCTTCCACAGTAAGGAACTTGATGTCATTGACTGCTCGAACCGGTTTGGTGTATCTTACACCATCCATGGGGTGCTTAGCAATCAAATCGTTCATAAGTGCTGCACGGAACATTGTACCCATTGCAATATAGGTCTGCCGGATGGTAGAGCCTGCATAGTCTGCTTCCATCTGATTGAGGACCATCTTGCAGTACATGGGTTTCACATCGGTGAGCCGCATTTTGCCGAGCACAGGCTGGATGTTGTGCTTGTACCGTTCGCGGTAATTTCTCCGGGTGTTAGGTGCCAGATCGCCAACAATATTGGTGATCCAAAACTCAAACCATGCATCAACGGTCATTTCAGTTGGAATAAACAGATCAGTCTGGGGTGTTGGGTTCTTGGATTCTTCCAGCCACTTCCGTGCTTCCGGAAGAGTAGAGAAA
>JAFZDL010000082.1 GCA_017561205.1 Oscillospiraceae bacterium
ACCCAGGGTAACGTAAGAACCGGATTCCATGGTCACATTGGAATTAGTGATGTTCAAGGTTTTGCCTTGGGCCAAGGGGTAAGCTTTGCCAGATTTATTATCATTCAGATTGAGGTTACAGTTATTAACGGTCACTGTGCTTTTTTTAAAGTCCAAAAGAGACAAGGTTTGGTTGCTGAGTCTCGTAATGGTAATGGTGCCGTCGTTCAAGGTCAAAGTTCCAGTACTACTCATAACCACTCTGCCGGTAGCAGTCAGAGATGCTTCCCCTATAGCGTCTATGGACATTGATGTGGAGGATTTTATGATAGAGCGATGATCGGAATCGATGATATTTTTGCCTTGGTAGGCCAGCTTCAGCCCATTGAGCGTATTGTCCAGGAAGAGATGTTCCGCATTAGCATTAACATATTTAGCATCCCGGATAGTAACAGTAGGAACACCGTCTTCAATGGTAAAGGAATAGTTCCAGTTGTCAGTAGATTGTGCCGCTACCGGAAGTGCACCCTCCTCACCATTGACCCAGTAGAGGGCCTCGGGGATATCTGTTGTATTCGGGTCGAGGTCAATGGTCTCCGCAGTACCAAAAAGGGTAACCATACCGCCAGTAGCCGGTGTAGCAGGTGCAGTAGGCTGGGTGATAGTTACTGCAGGAGCAGTCATGGTCCAAGCAGGAGCAGTCGCGCTGGTGGGTGCAGAGGTGGACGCGCTGGTAGTAGGTGCGCTGGTAGTAGGTGCGCTGGTAGTAGGTGCGCTGGTAGTAGGTGCGCTGGTAGCAGGTACGCTGGTAGCAGGTACGCTGGTAGCAGGTACGCTGGTAGCAGGTACGCTGGTAGCAGGTACGCTGGTAGCAGGTACGCTGGTAGCAGGTGCGCTGGTAGCAGGTGCGCTGGTAGCAGGTACGCTGGTAGCAGGTACGCTGGTAGCAGGTACGCTGGTAGCAGGTACGCTGGTAGAAGGTGTAGTGGTGGGAGTGCCGGCAGGTGCTACCTTGAAGTAGGTGGATTCTTCATACTCAGTTACTTTGCCATTAGCTGTGAACATATCACAGCTATTAACAACATAATCCGTCAGTTTGGGAGCCTTATTCATAGCTATCTGGGTGCCTTGAACCTCCAGGGTACCGCCGTTTACCACAACGTTGTTTGGATCATTGTTCGCGATACCAACACCAATAAAGGTAGTGCCATCAGGATTAGTAGTGCAGTTGTTAATAATCTTCACGTCGCTATTTCCATCGACGGTTAGTTTGAGAGCTGCAGAGATCCCGTTATAGTAGGCGTTCGTGGTGCCAGCCAGGGTAATGTAAGTACCGGATTGCATGGTCACAGTGGAATTGTTGATGTTCAAGTTTTTGCCTTGGGCCAAGGGGTAAGCTTTGCCAGTTTTATTATCATTCAGATTGAGGGTACAGTTATCAACGGTCACTGTGCTGTTTTTAAAGTCCAAAAGAGAGTTGGTTGTGCTGTCGACTCTCGTAATGGTAATGGTGCCGCCGTTCAAGGTCAAAGTTCCAGAACTGATAACCACTCTGCCGTAACCAGTCAGAGATGCTTCCCCTATAGCGACTATGGACATTGATTTGGTGGAATCTATGATACGATGATGTTCGGTATTGATGAAATTTTCTTTGCCTTGGTAGGCCAGCTTCAGACCTTCGACCTCATTGTGCAGGAAGGCTACCGTTTTATCGTGATAGTTAGCACCCCGGATAGTAACAGTAGGATCATCGCCTTCAATGGTAAAGGAATAGTTCCAGTTGTCAGTAGATTGTGCCTCTACTGGAAGGCCGCCGTCCGCGCCATTGACCCAGTAGAGGGCCTCGGGGGTGTCTGTTGTATTCGGGTCGAGGTCAATGGTAACCTCAGTACCAAAAAGGGTCACGGTTGCGGTTGTCACCGGATCAGCTGCAATGGCCATAACAGGCAGCAGGCCGATGACCAAGCAAACAGCAAGCAACAGGCTAATAAATTTTTTATTCATAGCGTTTCTCCTTCACATATTTTTCGCCAAACGGGGCAACCTGCACAGGCATTCCCCACCGATTATAAACAGTATAACACACTGCCTCACTTTTTGTAAATATAGTATATTATACAAATTTTTATTTTTTTTACAGAGTTTGGAGATTAGAATTTGCACTTTTCGGCAATATAGTCCTTCAGGTCCGCCACAGGGACACGAACCTGTTCCATTGTATCTCTGTCGCGGACAGTTACACAATCGTCTGCGGGGGTGTTCTCATCGCCCACGGTCTGGAAGTCCACAGTGATACACAAGGGGGTGCCGATCTCGTCTTCACGGCGGTAACGCTTACCGATGGAGCCGGCATCGTCGAAGTCCACCATGAAGTCCTTCCGCAGTTCGCGGTAGATTTCTTCAGCCTTGGGGGAGAGCTTCTTGCTAAGAGGCAGGATAGCTGCCTTGAAGGGAGCCAGCGCGGGATGCAGGCGCAGCACGGTGCGGACATCGTCCTTGCCGTTCTTGTCCTGGCCAACAACTTCCTCGTCATAAGCCTCACACAGGAAAGCCAGCGCCACACGGTCGCAGCCCAGGGAGGGCTCAATCACATAGGGAATGTAATGCTCGTTACGATCCTGGTCGAAGTAGGTCAGCTTCTTGCCAGAAGCTTCCTGGTGACGGCCCAGGTCATAGTCGGTACGGTCAGCGATACCCCACAGCTCACCCCAGCCGGAGCCAAAGGGGAACTGATACTCGATATCGGTGGTAGCCCGGGAGTAGAAGGCCAGCTCTGCAGGCTCATGGTCACGCAGCCGCAGGGACTCTTCCTTGATGCCCAGAGAAATCAGCCAGTTCTTGCAGAAATCCTTCCAGTAGGCAAACCACTCCAGGTCGGTGCCGGGCTGGCAGAAGAACTCACATTCCATCTGCTCAAACTCACGGGTACGGAAGGTGAAGTTGCCGGGGGTGATCTCATTACGGAAAGCCTTACCGACCTGGCAAACGCCAAAGGGCAGCTTCTTCCGGGTGGTACGCTGAATATTGTCGAAGTTCACGAAGATACCCTGGGCGGTCTCGGGCCGCAGATATGCGATGGAGGAGGAATCCTCGGTAACACCGATCTTGGTCTGGAACATCAGATTAAAGTTCCGGATGGAGGTGAAGTGATGCTTGCCGCAGTTGGGGCAGACCACATCCTCGTGATCAGCAATGAAGTCATTCATTTCAGCAGGCTTCATAGCATCCACATTGACACCCTTGCCGGACTCGGATTCTTCGATCAGCTTGTCAGCGCGGTGACGAGCGCCACAGCCCTTGCAGTCAACCAGGGGATCAGAGAAAGAACCCACGTGACCGGTGGTGACCCAAGTGGTGGGGTTCATAATGATGGCAGCATCCAGGCCCACATTGTAGTCAGATTCCTGGACAAACTTCTTCAGCCAGGCCTTCTTCACATTGTTCTTAAACTCCACACCCAGAGGGCCGTAGTCCCAGGAGTTGGCCAAACCGCCGTAAATTTCAGAACCGGCGTACACATAACCACGGTTCTTGCAAAGGTTTACGATCATCTCTAATGTCTTTTCGCTGTTTTTCATCTTTTCATCCTCCAAAATCGGAATAATAGTTCATTATATAGGAAACTTTCCCCAAAATCAAGTATTTTCCGCCAAAACCAGGTCGGGACCAAGGTCCTCGGCCATCATACTATGTACCAGCTCGCCCACTTCCACAGCGGTCTTACCTTTCAGCTCCTCCGGTTGCAGCACCTTTATGAGGTGCAGGTGGACATGGGTGGCTTTCAGTTTCTTCATATTGCGGAATACCTTGTTGGTATTTTGCAGGGTGCAGACCACGATGGGCACATTCGCCTTTTGGGCAATCTTGAATACACCGCTGCGGAAAGGATGGAGTAGCCCATCCATGCTGGTATAGCCCTCGGGGAACACACCAATGGAGGCCTTGTCCTCCTGAATAATCTTAATGCAATTTATAATGGTACGCAGTGCTTCCTTGTCATTTTCCCGGTTGATCCGCTGACACTGGATCTTATGCATAATCTTGCCCACAATGAACATAGACGCATTTTCCCGCTTGGAAATAAAGGCCAGCTGGCTCTTTTTGAAATAGGCCAGCAGCGTCACCGGATCCAAGTCATTGATGTGGTTGCAAACCAGCAGGAATCTGCCATCGCCGGGGATCTGCTCCAGGCCCTTCGTGTGCACCTTCATCCGCAGAATGCTCAGCACCAGCTGGGCAGTATGGCTAACCATAAAGCGATGGAATTTGCTGTCACGCTCCTGGGGTTTTTCAATATCCACAAATGCGCAGCTAAGCCACAGCACCAGGAAAAACAGGAGCGCCAGCACCAGCAGACTCGCCAGGAAGCCCACAGGCAAGATCCACAACCAATGATAGCTTTCAAATCCCCCCGTCAGCGCGCATATCACGGCCGCAATCAAAGCAGAAAGAATCAGTCCCACATTCTTAATCATAAGCCCTCCAAAAAACATACATTTTGTCTTTGCAATTATACTCCGAATTTCTCTCGGAAACAAGTATAATTTTTCCAAAATAGGGGTAGCAATCCATAAAAAAGGTTGGTATAATACATTTAATATACAAACTACCTGTCTTTTAGGAGGCATTTTTATGAACACCCAACCCAGAAGCGGAATTTTCCCCTGGTTTACCATTATAGAAGGCCTTGCAGGATTTTTCCTGCAGTGCTGGCTGTTTTCTGCCATCAATGCCAAGGGGCTGCTGCCCGAAAACCACATCGCCGGCTATTTGAGCTTCGGTCTGCTGGCGCTGACGATGGTAATATGCTGGCTCGGCTCCCGGAACGAGGAAGACCTTTGTCCCGACAAGCTGTTTTTCTCCTCCGGCGCTGCCTCTGTGGGCATTGCGCTGAGCGCTGTGGCTATGGCCTTTTCTGCCTTTGCCGCCCACGGCAAAGGCATCTTGCAAATCCTGACCTTCGGCACAGGTATTTTGGCAGCGGCAGCTTTGGGCTATATCGCCCTGTGCCGGGCAAAGAAATTCCACGCCGATGCTCTGCTCCACTGCATCATCACCGTATATCTCATTTTGCGGACTATGACCAATTGTAGTGTTTGGAGCGCAGAACCCCAGTTTCAGCAGTACTTCTTCCCGCTGCTGGCCTGCGTATTTCTGATGATCACTTCTTACTACCGGGCTGCTTTGGCTTTAGGTTTAGAGCACAGCAAAAAGTATGTATTCTTCAGCCAGGCTGCGCTGTTCTGCTGCTTTATGTGCTGCCGGGGCAGTGACTGGATCTTCTACCTGTCCGGTGTGCTGTGGCTGATTTTTGATTGCCCCGCCCCCTCTGCCGTTGCTGAGGAACTTTCCTGCGATGAATAATAAAATGTTTTTGCCGGAGAATGTGCTGACCTGCATAGGTGCATTGGAAAAGGCCGGCTTTGAAGCTTATGCTGTGGGCGGCTGTGTCCGGGATTCTATTCTCGGCCTTACCCCCCACGACTATGACCTTTGCACCAATGCCCTGCCAGAGGAAACCGCTTCTCTGTTTCCCGGTCATACTCTGGTGCGCAGCGGCGAAAAGCACGGCACCATCGGTGTGGTTTTTGACAAAGAGGTCATCGAGATCACCACCTTCCGCACAGAGGGCGGCTACCAGGACAGCCGCCACCCGGGCTGGGTACGGTTTGTGCCGGATGTGAAAGAAGATCTTTCCCGGCGGGATTTCACCGTCAATGCCATGGCCTACAATCCCAAAACCGGCTACATTGACCCTTTTGGCGGGCAGGAAGACCTGCAAAGGGGCATTTTGCGTGCCGTTGGCGACCCCACCACCCGTTTCACCGAGGATTCCCTGCGGATTTTGCGGGGTGTGCGGTTTGGGGTTCGGTTTTCTTTGACCCCCACGGAAGATACCCTGGCGGCTATGAATACCCTCTCTCCTCTGATGGATAAATTGGCCCGGGAGCGGGTGTTTGACGAGTTATGTAAACTTCTCCCCCTGCTGAAAGCGGAAGATTTGGCAACCTATGCCACCATTCTCACCCGGGTGATTCCGCCTTTGGCGCCCACCCTGGGCTTTGACCAGAAAAACCCCCATCATATTTATGATGTGTATACCCATACCGCCCAGGTGGTGGAAAATGCCCCTAATGATTTGGCTGTCCGGTGGGCGGCAATCCTCCACGATTGTGGCAAGCCCGGCTGTTTCTCCCTTGACGAAAAGGGCATCGGCCATTTCTACGGCCACGCAGAAGTTAGCGCCCAAATGGCGGACACGCTCCTTTTGCAGCTGAAAGCCCCCACCGCCCTGCGGGAGCGGGTGGTCTTCCTCATCGAAAAACATATGACCCTCTTAGAGCCGGACAAGAAACTTCTCCGCCGCCGGCTGGGTCAGTACGGCGTAGACGCCTTACACCAGCTGCTACTTTTGCAAAAAGCCGATTGCATTGGTACCGGCACCCATCACGATGACCGTTTCGAGGCCATCACCGCTTTGATTGCAGAAATTCTGCAGGAGCAGGCCTGTCTGACCCTCCGGGACTTGGCGGTAAACGGCAAAGATCTGCAGGAAATCGGCTTTGCCCCCGGCATGCAAATGGGCGCGTGCTTAAATTGGCTCTTGGAGCAAGTCCAGGAAGAACTTCTTCCCAACGAAAAAGAGCCCCTCCTCTCCGCCGCCAAAGGCTTCCCCCGGGGGGAAGCTGTCAAAAATCTCTGATTTTTGACTGATGAGGAATGCGGGAGATAACCTTACGATTTGTACAATGTTACAGGCCTATACTGCACATCACCCCTCATCCGCCACGGCTTTCGCCGTGCCACCTTCCCCCAGGGGAAGGCTTTAATGTCCAACAAAAAACGACCCCAAAATGGGGTCGTTTTTTCTTATTCCTTATCCGGGACAAATCGCACCACATCATTGGGTGTACAATTCAGTATGGCGCATATTTTCTCCAATGTAAGCAAGGTGATATTCTTTCCCTTTTTCAAGGAATCCAGCGTTTTGTTGTCTATGCCAGACTTTAATATTTGATATTGTGAAACGCCCCTTTTCTGCATTGTTTTCCATAATGGGCTATAATCCAGCACGAATATCACCGCCTTTCTGTTTCTTAGAAACATTATAGGCAATAATTTTCATTTTCAGTATTGTGGAGTTACCCACAATGTGCTATAATGGATAACAAAATTCCCCATACCCAGGAGGTACATATGTACAAAAGCAAAAATCCTGCACTTACTCTTCCGCAAGAACTTGTGCAGCAAATCGAACAGGTTACAGACCATCAGATCGACGAGCTGCTCCTCTTGGTTTCCCGCCGGTTTAATGCGTTGCGACCCCATCGGGAAGGTTTCTTTTTATCTCTGTCCCTCGACCCTATGGAACGCAAAAAAGAAATAGAAAATATAATTCTCAATTCTCAACTCTCAATTAAAAAACGACCCCGTTTGGGGTCGTTTTTCTTATCCGTTAGGATTCTCTGCGGTGTTGGAGCCGTCACCTACCAGCCCTAACCGCTCTGCGGCATCCTGGCGCATTTTGTACTTGAGGATCTTGCCGGCAGCGTTCATAGGGAAACTGTCCACAAACTCAATGTACTTGGGCACTTTGTGCCGGGCCATACTGGCCTTGATATAATCGGTCATTTCCTCCACCGTCACAGAGCCGGGCTCTTTCAGAATGATGCAGGCCATGATCTCCTCGCCGTACTTCTTATCCGGTACACCGATAACCTGAACATCCTTGGTCTGGGGATGGGTGTAAATAAACTCCTCGATCTCCTTGGGGTAGATGTTCTCACCGCCACGGATGATCATATCCTTCAAGCGGCCTGTGATGCGGTAGTTGCCGTCCTCGTCACGGCAGGCCAGGTCACCGGAATGAAGCCAGCCCTCTGCGTCGATGGTATCGGCAGTGGCCTGGGGCATTTTGTAGTAGCCCTTCATGGTGTTATAGCCCTTGGCGCAGAATTCGCCATTGACACCGGGGCCGACTTCCTCGCCGGTCTCCGGGTCGATGACCTTGCACTGGACATGAGGGAATGCATAACCCACCGTTTCCGTCCGCACTTCCAAAGAGTCAGTCCAGGAAGACATAGTATTGCCGGGGGCGCACTCGGTCTGGCCGTAGACAGACACGATGCCGTACATATTCATCTCGGACCGCTGAGCCGCCCGACGCATCAGCTCGGGAGGACATCCGGAACCTGCCATAATGCCGGTACGCATATGGGAAAAATCGGTCTTGCGATAATCAGGATGATTAAACATAGCGATGAACATGGTGGGCACGCCGTTAAAGCAAGTGATCTTCTCCTGGTTGATACAGGCCAGTGAAGATGTTGCGGAGAAATAAGGCATGGGACACATGGTTGCGCCGTGGGTCATAGAGGAAGTCATAGACAGGGTCATGCCGAAGCAGTGGAACATAGGTACCTGGATCATCATCCGGTCCGCGGTACTTAATCCCATCCGGTCACCGATACATTTGCCGTTATTGACCACATTGTAGTGAGTTAACATAACGCCTTTGGGGAATCCGGTAGTGCCGGAGGTGTACTGCATATTGCACACATCGTCGGGGCGGACGGCGGCAGCCATCTGCTCCACCTGTTCCCGGCTCACCAACTCATATCTTGCCATAGCCTCGTCGAAGGTCAGGCAGCCGGGCTGCTTAAAACCAACGGTAATGACGTTCCGCAGGAAGGGCAGCTTCTTGCAGTGCAGGGGGTTACCGGCCTTGGTCTTAGCAATTTCGGGGCACAGCTCATTGATAATTTGGGCATAGTTAGAGTCCAAACAGGAATCGATCATCACCAAAGTATGGGTATCGGACTGGCGGAGCAGGTACTCAGCCTCGTGAATCTTATATGCGGTGTTCACGGTAACCAGTACCGCGCCGATCTTGGTGGTGGCCCAGAAGGTGATATACCAGGCAGGCACATTGGTAGCCCAAATGGCGACCTTGGAGCCGGCCTTTACACCCATGGAAACCAGCGCTCTTGCGAACCGGTCCACATCCTCTTTAAACTGGGCATAGGTGCGGGTGTAGTCCAGGGTAGTGTACTTAAAGCAGTACTGGTCGGGGAACTCCTCTGCCACCCGGTCCAGCACCTGGGGGAAGGTCAGATTGATCAGCTCATCCTTTTTCCACACATACTGACCTGTGCCGTCGTGGTTGAAGTAGAGAGACTTTTTCTTGCCCCGGGGATTGTCAAACCGATTCATGAAGTTCACAAAGTACGGGAAAATGACTTCGGGGTCCTGGAGTTCTTCCAGCCATTCCGGCTTCCATTCCAAGGAGATAAAGCCGTCATAGTTCACACTGCCCAAAGCCTGCATCACATCAGCAATGGGCATTGTGCCCTCACCGATGAGCTGATACGCGCCGTTGTCGTCGGAGTCACGCAAATGCACATGGCATACATAGGCGCCCAGGTTCTTGATGGTGGCATCGCCACTCTCACCAAAATCCCGGTAGGGGTGGTGGACATCCCACAGCGCTCCCATATTGTCGCTGGCGAACTGGTCCAGCATGGTACGCAGCCGAGCAGTATCGGCATAGATGCCGCTGGTCTTCAGCAGCAAGGTCACGCCCAACTCTTCTGCCTTGGGCAGGAGTTTTTCCAAATTTGCCTTAACGGTGTCTTCATTTTCCGTCAAAGCGCAGGCAACCACATAGGACACACGGGTATTGTGTGCAACCTCAAACAGGACCAGCAGGTCTTCCAAGTTGCAATCCGCATCGGAAATATCGCAGGAGGTATCAAAGCAGGGAATCTGCAGTTTTAATTCCCGCAGCTGCCGGACAGTAGCGGCAGTTTGGTATTTATGAAAGGGGCCGGTCTTATCCAACATAGGATTGAATTTGGGCAGGTTATACACCTCAACACCGGAAAAACCCATATCCTGGGCTGTTTCCAGCATCTCTTCCCAACTTAAATTTGGCCAGCCACGGGTGGAAAAGGAGAGTTTCATACGGTTTCCTCCTCGTATACGATCTTATTCAGGGCGCTGAGGTAAGCGGCAATGCCGGCGCCCACGATATCGGTGGAAATGCCACGGCCGGAATAGACCTTGCCGCCTGCCCGGAGCTTTACCACGGTCTGACCCATAGCCTCCCGGCCCTCGGTAACGGCCTGGAGCTGGAAGTCGTCTAATTCATAGTGACAGCCGGTAATGGACTCGATAGCCTTGAATGCGGCATCGATAGAGCCGTCGCCGATGTACACGCCCTCCACGCTCTCGCCGTTTTTCTGCAGTTTGATATGGGCGGTGGCAGAGATGGTATTACCGGATGTGATCACATAAGTGTCCAGCTTATAAGTTGCCGGCACCTGCATAGCGGCAGATGCCACAATGGCATCCAATTCCTTGGTACTGACCTTGTCTTTTTTGTCGGCAATGGCCCGGAAGGCTTCATACACCTTGGTAACATCCTCTTCGGACAGGTCATAACCCATGGATTCCACAATTTTGGCAACAGCAGCCGCATCATCGTGGGCAGTGAGGTAAATACCGGAATCGGTATCGCTGTTTTCATTGGACGCGGTCTTGCCGGTCTGGCACATCCAAGCAATTTGGTCAATGATACGGCTCAGCTGGGTCACGCTTACATTGGTGCAAACGCCCATTGCATCGCCCTTGGCGGCGATCACCCGAGCCACATTGGCAAGACTTGCGGTGGTTAGAGGATAAGCAGCAGCCTTTACTTCCTGTACATTTTTAGCAGCAGCGATGACGCAGGCATCTGCCATGGACAAGGTATCTGCACAGGAAACACCGAGCTTGGCATCCAAAGCAGGCAATTCCTTAATAAACGCAGCAAACTCGGAAGGCAGCATAGTGCCTGCAGTATCGCACAGGGTCACAGTGGTGGCGCCGGCCTCCACAGCGGTCTGCAGAACGCTGACCAAATAATTAAAATCTGCCCGGGTAGCATCCTCCGCCACAAATTCCACATCTGCGCACACTGCCTTGCAATCGGCAACGGCCTTGGCAACGGCATCTTTCATAGCGTCGGGCTTTTTATGGAACAGGTATTCCATCTGCACAGAGCTGACAGGCGCGCATACCTGCAAACGGGGCTTTTTTGCCTCCTTTAGCGCATTCCAAGTAGCATCGATGCTCTCTTTGTCCAATTTGACAGGCACAGCCACGGTGCAGCCTACGGCACTGCACACAGACTTGATCCGCAGGCTATCGATCCGGGGATTTTCAATACCTTCCAGTTCAATTACATCCACACCCAATTTATCCAGCAGCTTGGATAGTTCGATTTTCTCCTTAAAGGACAGAGAAAACCCCTCCTGTACCTGCTTCATGGTCATATCGGAAATTCTGATGTTTGCCATAGCGTTCAACTCCTTGTAGAAAATGAAAAATCCCCGAGGTCTTGTAACCTCAGGGACGAATTTATATTCGCGGTACCACCCTGCTTATTCTCCTTGCGAAGAATCACTCATCGGGCTCCAACAAGCCCTATCCCTGTAACGGGGGAACCCGGATCTTATTACTCACATCGTTTTCACAAGATCGACTCGGGAATCAGATCGCCAAAACATCTTGCACCGGCTCACACCAACCGCCGGCTCTCTGGAGCTTGACCTAATGGCAAATTTTCCGTCATTGTCTTTTTCTATTTGGTTGTTGCCATTATAATCATAAACCCTCAAATTTGTCAACAAAAAAGTTAGGAAAATCCATTTTTTGCGATTTTGCACAAAAACGGCACTCAATGACTCCCAAAAATTATATAATTCTCCGCCACAAAAACATTTGACTTTTTGCTGTGGACATTGTATAATGACTGCAATACAGAAAAAGGCTGTGACGAAGACGGTCTGGCAAAGGGACTTTCAGAGAGTCGGTGTTTGGTGCGAACCGACAGTTTTCCTGCCACAAGACCCATCACTTCCGAGCTGAAGTTCCGAGCGTTTGTCAGGTACTTCCGTGCGCCCGCGTTAAGGGATAGCGCTTGTTGGAGCGTGAAGTGGCAGCTACCGCTGCAATTTGAGTGGTACCGCGGGTTAGATTTACTCGTCTCAAGAAATTTTCTTGAGACGTTTTTTTATTTTTAGAAAGGAGATCCACTATGAACAACACAACCCCCTCTACACAACTTATGGATATCGCAGCACGTATCAGAGGTATGCGTGAGATTTTGGGCTACAGCACCCAGAAGATGGCCGAGCAAACAGAGGTGTCTGAGGAGATTTACCGCCAGTACGAAACCGGTACGGTGGATCTGCCCTTCACCTTCCTGCACAAGTGCGCCAAGGTCTTCGGTATTGAGATCACCGTCCTGCTGGAAGGCCGCAGTGCAAAGCTTAGCGGCTATACCGTCACCCGGAAAGGCACCGGCCTGGTTACTGCCAGCGAAGACGGCATCACCATCCAGGATATGGCCCCCATGTTCCGCAAAAAACTGGCTACTCCCTACTGGGTAACCTATAAATACTCCGCAGACCTCCAGGATAAACCCATCCACACCACCACCCACACCGGCCAGGAATTTGACCTGGTGATCAAGGGCGCTATGCGGATCAAGGTTGGTGACCATGAGGAAGTCCTGCGAGAGGGCGACTCTATTTTCTATAAGTCCTCCACCCCCCACGGCATGATTGCCATTGACGGCCAGGACTGCGTGTTCCTGTCTATGATCATGGCCTCCGATGCCACCGACACCCCCCTGTACATCGGACAGGGCCGCAAGGGTAAACCCGAACAGAAGCTGCTTTGCAACAAGTTTGTCAACACTGTGGAAGATGAGAACGGTGTGTTCCAGGGTATGACCTTCTCTGACGAGGACACCTACAACTTTGCTTTCGATACCGTTGACGCCATCGCAAGAAGAGAGCCGGAAAAGCTGGCTATGGTCCATGTGGCAAACGATATGACCGAACGCCGCTTTACCTTTAAGGATATGAAGGACGCCTCTTCCCAGAGCGCCAACTACTTCAAGTCCCTGGGCATTAAGCGGGGAGACAGGGTTATGTTGGTGCTGAAGCGTCACTACCAGTTCTGGTTCGCTATTTTGGGTCTGCACAAGCTGGGCGCCATCGCCATCCCCGCCACCAATCAGCTGATGGAGCACGACTTTGTCTACCGCTTCCAGGCTGCTGATGTGAGCGCCGTTGTATGTACCGCTGACGGCAACACCGCCGAGCAGATTGAGCTGGCCGAAAAGTCTGCCAACATGAACCTGACCAAGATTTTGGTTGGCGGCGACCGGGAAGGCTGGCACAACTATAACGAAGAATATCCTTTGTTCAGCCGCCGGTATGTGCGGGAGGCCGATGCCCCCTGCGGCAACGATCCTATGCTGATGCTCTTCACTTCCGGTACCACCGGCTATCCCAAGATGGCTATGCATTCCTATAAATACGCCTTGGGCCACTATGTCACCGCCAAATATTGGCATCTGTGCGAACGGGACGGCCTGCACTTCACCATCTCCGAAACCGGCTGGGGCAAGGCTCTTTGGGGCAAGCTCTACGGCCAGTGGCTGTGCGAAGGCGCTGTATTTACCTACGACTTCGACCGTTTCGATGCAGAGAAGATCCTGCCCATGTTCGCAAAGTACAACATCACCACCTTCTGCGCACCTCCCACCATGTACCGTATGCTCATCAAGCAAGACTTAAGCAAATACGATCTTTCCTCCATCCATCACGCAACCACCGCCGGCGAGGCGCTGAACCCCGAGGTGTTCTATCAGTTTGAGAAGTCCACCGGTCTGCGGATCCATGAGGGCTTCGGTCAGACCGAAATGACCCTGGGCATCGCAAACCTCTACGGCGCCAACATCAAGCCCGGCGCAATGGGCAAGCCCGTTCCCGGATATGGCATTGACATCGTGGATACCGAGGGCAATCCTGTTGCAGACGGTGTCAACGGCGAGATCGTCATTCGCACCGATCCCAAGCCCACCTGCGGTGTATTCCTGGGTTACTACCGCAATCAGGAAGCCACCGACTCTGTCTGGCATGACGGCATGTACCACACCGGCGACGTTGCCTGGCGTGACGAGGACGGCTACTACTGGTATGTGGGCCGGGCCGACGATGTGATCAAGTCCTCCGGCTACCGGATCGGACCCTTCGAGATCGAGTCCACCATTATGGAGCTTCCCTATGTTCTGGAATGCGGTGTTTGCGCCGCTCCCGACGAAGTCCGTGGTCAGGTGGTCAAGGCCTGCATCGTGCTTACTTCCGGCACAGAAGGCACCGAGGAACTGAAGAAAGAGATCCAGGCCTATGTCAAAGCCCACACCGCCCCCTACAAGTACCCCCGGATCGTGGAATTCCGCACAGAATTGCCCAAGACCATCTCCGGAAAAATTATGCGCAACAAGCTGTGATTTATTGACAAATTCCTATTAAATATGTTATGATTTTATTTTCCGGGAGTATACCCGGACATACCCGTATGGAAGAGGTATCTTATGAGTGAAAATATCACCGGCGCGGACTACAAAAACAAAGAAATAGCCGCCCGTATCCGGGAGTTGCGTGAGATCTCCGGCATCACTGTGGAGGAGATGGCAACACGCACTGGCATGGCTACAGCCGAATATCTCCGCTGCGAGGAAGGAAAGCAGGATTTAAGCATTGCGTTCCTGTACCGCTGCGTACTGATCCTGGGCGTGGATATGTCCGACCTTCTGGAAGGTCACAGCCCCAAGCTGCGTTCCTATGCTTTGACCCGCAAGGGTGAAGGCCAGCGAATCGAGGAAGCCCACAACATGGTGGGTTACAACTTGGCCTCCGGCTTCCGTAACCGTATCGCCCTGCCCCTGTATATGGACCTTACCTACCGGCCCGGCGCTGAGTATGAAGATATTGAGCTGGTGACCCACGAGGGCCAGGAGTGTGATATCGTCATCAGCGGCCGTATGAAAATCCAGATCGGCAGCAAGACCGAAATTCTGAATCCCGGCGACTGTATCTACTACGACTCCTCCGTTCCTCACGGTATGATCGCCGTGGACGGAGATTGCAGCTTCTACGCTGTTGTGCTTTCTAACTCCGCCGCCCGTGAGGGTGAGCAGGCTGCCGCAACCGCCACTACCACCAAGGCCGGTGTTGTGGATGCTCAGGACGAGGCCCGCATTTACCGGAACTTCATTATCCCCACCGAGGATGCAGAAGGCCGGATCTCCGCCATTGACTTTAAGAACGAAGATAAGTTCAACTTCGCCTTTGATGTGGTGGATGCCCTTGGCACCCAGAAGCCCGACCGCCGGGCAATGCTCCACATCGCAGAAGACGGCACCGAGCGCACCTTCACCTTCCAGGATTTCAAGAAGGAATCTGCCCGCTGCGCCAACTACTTCAAGGCCCTGGGTATTCAGCGGGGCGACCGGGTGATGCTGGTGCTGAAGCGCCACTATCAGTACTGGTTCGCTGTACTGGGTCTGCACAAGCTGGGCGCTGTAGCCATTCCCGCCACCAATCAGCTGCTGACCAAGGACTTCGCCTACCGCTTCCAGGCAGGCAAGGTCAAGGCCATTCTCTGTACCGCTGACGGCGGCGTTGCCGACGCAGTGGACGAGGCCGCTTTGCAGTGCCCTGAGCTGGCTCACAAGATTTTGGTGGGCGGCAAGAAGGAAGGTTGGCACGACTTTAACGAAGAATATTTGATGTACTCCAGCCACTATAATCGCACAGAGGATACCCCCTGCGGTGATGACCCCATGCTGATGTTCTTCACCTCCGGCACCTCCGGCTATCCCAAGCTGGCTGCCCACAACTACAAGTACCCCCTGGGTCACTTCATTACTGCAAAATACTGGCACCGGGTCAATCCCGACGGCCTGCACCTGACCATTTCCGACACCGGCTGGGCCAAGTCCTCCTGGGGCAAGCTCTATGGCCAGTGGCTGTGCGAGGCAGGTCTGTTCGTCTACGACTTCGACCGCTTTGATGCGGAGAAGATTCTGCCCATGTTTGCCCAGCACAATATCACTACCTTCTGCGCGCCCCCCACTATGTACAGAATGCTTGCCAAGCAGGATCTTTCCCGTTTCGACCTGCACACCATCCAGCACGCATCCACTGCCGGCGAGGCACTGAACCCCGAGGTTTACCGCCAGTTCCAGGCAGCTACCGGTTTGGATATTATGGAAGGCTTCGGTCAATCCGAAAGCACACTTATTATCGGCAACCTTACCGGCTGCAGCCACAAGCTGGGCTCTATGGGTAAGCCCGTTCCCCTGTACGATGTACATCTGCTCACCGCTGAGGGCGAAGAAGCAGATCCCGGCGAAACCGGTGAAATTTGTATCGATATTTCCAAGGGTCTGCCCTGCGGTCTGGCTTATGCCTACGAGGGCAACGAAGAGGTCACCGCAGAAACCTGGCGGGACGGCTTCTACCACACCGGCGACCTTGCCTGGCGGGATGAAGACGGCTTCTTCTGGTATGTGGGCCGGGCTGACGATGTGATCAAGTCCTCCGGCTACCGGATCGGACCCTTCGAAATTGAAAATGTGATTATGGAACTGCCCTATGTTCTGGAATGTGGCGTTTCCGCCGCTCCCGACGAGGTCAGAGGCCAGGTGGTCAAGGCTTCCATCGTGCTGGTGAAGGGTACCGAAGGCACTGACGAACTGAAGAAAGAAATTCAGGACTATGTCAAGAAGCGCACCGCACCTTATAAGTACCCCCGTATTGTGGTATTCAAGGAATCCCTGCCCAAGACCACCAGCGGCAAGATTATCAGAAAGCAACTGTAATTTTC
>JAFZDL010000083.1 GCA_017561205.1 Oscillospiraceae bacterium
AAAGTACAGTTTACAAGGGACTACACAGGGTAGGTATCTGACGGGAGGGGTGCCGCCAGTCAGATTTTCCATGTGATGTTCAAGCTGTCGCTTGTGGCGGCTATGGTGGTGATCATCAAATCCACCACACGCCGCTTGTCATCAAAAGATACATTCTCCCAGGTATCGAGGTAGCCGGAAATCTGGCTGACCTGTTCCGGGCTGATGGCCTCCACAGTCAACTCCGCTATCCTTGCCAGAAGTTCCTGCTTGCGCCCGTCCAGTTCCGCTATCTTCACATTCACATAGGAGAACAGGACATTGTTTGCCCCCGTCAGACTGTCCACCAGCTTTTCAATCTCGCTGTCTACATGGGCAAGTTCCACTTGCAGGGCGGTGATTTTCGGGTTTGCCTTTGCCGCTTTCTTTTTTCCTGTCAGCGTCTTGTAGCTTGCCAGCTTCTTTACCATCTGCTGATAAACAACCGCTTCCAGTTCCGAAGTGATGATTTTCCCACAGCCAGGACAGCTTTTATTGTCCAGCCGTTTCGTGCAGCGGAGATACTGTTTGCCGGAGGGATTGTAGATACTCATAAGAGCATACCCGCAATTCCCGCACTTGATTTTTCCTGCCAGCCATGTGTGGGTGGCTTTCCGGGCAGACTGGATTTTCATGTTGTTCATCAGCTTCTTGCGGCAGGTCAGCCAGGTGTCGGAGGGGACGATACCCTCATGGGGAGCCAGTACCAGCATTTGGTCTTTTAAGTCGTTTTTCTTGCTGGCCTTTACATCTCGCCCTTGATACAGATAGCAGCCGTTCATGCCCGTAAAATCGGCAACGTCATTGACAATGACTGTACCTTGACTTTTGAAAAATTCGTACACATCAAGGTCTGCCTGCACATAGACAGGATTGCGTAACATCTGCGCCAGCGTGGGGCGTATCAGCTCTTTGCCATGGAACAAAATCCCCTGTTCGGCAAAGTACCGGGTAATGTCCCCGTAGGAAGTTGTGGGCTGGGCGTACATCTCAAACATCAGCCGGATATTGGCCGCTTCCTCCGGGTTTACCACCAGCTTCTTTGTGTTGATACCGTCCATCTTGATAGGCTCCGTATGGAAGCCGTAAGGGGCTTTCCCGCCCATCTTAAAGCCCCGCTGACTGCGGGAGTAGTAAGCGTCCGTTACCCGCTTCTGTATCGTTTCCCGTTCAAGCTGGGCGAACACGATACAGATATTCAGCATGGCCCGTCCCATCGGCGTGGAGGTATCAAACTTTTCCGTAGAGGACACAAACTCCACATTGTACTGCTGGAACAGCTCCATCATGTTGGCAAAGTCCAGAATGGAACGGCTGATACGGTCGAGCTTGTAAACCACGACCTTTGCAATCAAGCCCCGCTTGATGTCCCGCACCAGTTCTTGAAACTTCGGACGGTCTGTGTTCTTGCCGCTGTACCCTTTGTCTGTGTATTCCTTGCAGTTACCGCCTTTCAACTCGTATTTGCAAAATTCAATCTGGCTTTCAATGGAAATGCTGTCCTTTTTGTCTACCGATTGTCTTGCATAGATTGCGTCTATCCGATTGTTCATATTGTCGCTCCTTTTCTTAAAAAAGAAACGGAGCTGCTGACAGTTCTATTATACCGCCAGCAGCCCCGCAAATCAATGATGGGTTTGGAAAACCTTATGTCCCGGCTTCCTCACTCTCCCGCTTGTCGGCGTACTTGCGGAACACCTCATAAAGCTGCTGTTCCAGTTCCCGGCGTTTGGCTGCTTCCTGTTCCGGCGTGAACACCGGGGAGAGATTTTCCAGTGTGATTTCCTTTCCCTGAAAAGTCACGATTTCGATTTCCTTTTTGTATCTGATATTACTTATAAGATCACCTTTCCTTTCCATGCTGCCGCTGTTGCCGTTTCAGTTCCGCTAAAATCTCCGGCGGGATACGGTCAACCAGCCGCCGCATATCGTCCAGTTCGCTTTTTAACTTCGCCCGTTCCATCGTGTCATTCATCTTGCCTTTTTCGCTGGCCTTTGCCCTGACTTCCAGCTTTTCATTTTCCGCTAACAAGTCATTGATTGTGACCTTGTATTTTTTCAGTTGCCCGGAGAAGTTCTCCATCTGCGGAAACCACTTTTTCAGCATGGAGAGGGCTTCCTCTTTCTTCTTTCCGGCGTTCAGCGGGGTAATGCCGGAGAGAACCGCTTCAATGGCCCTCGCCTGTTTGGAGAGGTTGACCGCCTGTTTGAACAGCCGGGTGGGGATATGCTTCCGGCCCGTCTTGCTGGCGCTTTCCCCACGCTCCAGGTCGGGGTACTGCTCCACCATACAGGCGTGAAAATCGTCCTGCCACTTCGTCAGATTGGCCCGGTTGCCGATAATTTCTTTGGCGCACAGGCGGTTGTCCTTTGTCAGCGGCACAAAGACCAAGTGCAGATGGGGCGTTTTTTCATCCATGTGTACCATAGCCGAAACGATGTTCTCCCGGCCCACCCGGTCAATGAGGAAGTCCGCCGCCCTCTGGAAGTAGGCCGCTATCTCCTTTGGGGACTTGCCCTTGAAAAACTCCGGGCTGGCGGTAATCAGCGTGTCCACAAACCGAGTGCTGTCCTTGCGGGTGCGGCATCTGGCCTGCTCGATGCGGCTCTGAATGAAATGGTAGTAGCGGCCATCCGGCTTGACGATGTGGAAATTGTACTTGCTCCGGCTGGTGTCAATGTCCGGGTTGCTGGCGTACTGCTCCTTTTTCCGTTCATGGTGGGCTTCCAGCGGCCCCGCCGGGTGGCCCTTGTGCTTCTCAAATCGCAAAATTGCGTGTTGTGCCATTGAACTCCTTTCCCCATTCCATTCCTTTCCGGCGGGTTTTCCCGCCGAAAATATCTCTGATAGGATTGGAATGGAATGAATGTAAATAGATGGTTTTAATCTCTGTATTTCTATATACCGTCAGATTTCCGTACTTCAAGAGGATTGATTTTCGTACTCGCCAAGTACGGTTTTCAGCCCTCCGGCGTACCATAACCGGATTTCTTGAAGTCGGTGTTTGGAACCGCTTCATAGGATTTCGGGTAAATGCGGTTGGGTTTTCCACAGCCCTGTTTCTGGATTTCCACCAGCCCCGCATACTGCAACTCCCGCAGGGTGTTGACCGCTTTCTGCCGCCCGCAGCGGAGCAAAGCGACCACCTCGCAGATGGGGTAGTACAGGTAGACCCGCCCGTACTCGTCCGCCCAGCCGTTCTTCCGGGACAACTCCGCCCGGCGCAGGACAAAGGCATACAGCACCTTCGCTTCGTTGCTCAAGGGCTGGAATGTGGGTGCTTCAAAAAGGAAATTGGGGAGCCGGGTGAAACTGAACGCCTTTTCCGGCTGGTGAATATAAATCGTGTTTGTCATAGCGTGTTTTGTGGACGGTTAGAGGCCCGTTTTCCGGGGCGAATGATAAATGATACCAGCCGCCCCGGTTGAGGGCTTGCGGAGCCTTGCAAATCAAGGCTTTTCCCGCTCTTAACTGTCCACAGCAGACCTCCTTTTCCGTTCACTTTCTGTTTTCTGCCGCCTGTGAACTCTGGCGGCGCAGTCCGGGCAGTATTTGCCCCGGTTGGACTTCGGGACGAACACACCGCCGCACTCCGCACAGCGTTTCAAGTCCCTGTCCCGGTAAATCTCCGCTTCCAGCGTCCTGTCCAGCGGCAAGACCGCCCAGCGGAACCACTTGCAGCAGACGGAGAACGAAATCATCTGCGGACAGGCGCAGGTGTCGCCATCGTCCAGCGCAAGGCAGTTTCCGTCCTCGCAGTTGCAGCACTCCCGGCGTATCAGGCCGCTGGCTCGTCTCTTCTGGGGCGGGGTTATGCGGTAGGGGGAGCCGTCCGGCCTGTGTTCCAGCGGCGGCAGGTGTTGATAGGGTCTTTTGCTCATGCGTCCCTCCGTTTTCTTTGGCGTGTTCTGTTTCCAAGGTGCTTGTCCATCGATGAACTATCCCAAGTCTACACCTTTTTGACCGCCTGTGCCGTATATCCAAGAGGTAGGAAATCAGCCTGAAAAACTCCCTATTTCCACGCTCTCGGATTTGTGATATAATCAAAAAAAGATAAAAGACAAATTCAGGTTTCTGGTCTTCTTGCACAAAATAAAGGAGGAGCTATTATGCAAATTGTTTATATTCCAAGCGAATCAATGTCTGTTCAAGGTAAAAAAGATGAAATCTATAAAAGATATGGGAAAGACTGGAATATTAGAGAACAGGGAGGAGGTAACGGAAATTGGTTGTTGACCAGAAAAAGTGATGTGCTTGTAGATGGAAAAAGTTATCGTACTTTTGTACTTGAACACTACGGTAAATCCAAGCTGACAGCGAAGCTTGTTGATAAATTTCGTGAAGATGTAGCAAATGGTAAAATAAAACTGTAAATGCCTATGCCGTTATGCTATGAGCATAGTACATAGCATAACGGCTTCTCTTTCGTTGAGCTAGCAAGGAGGGTGAATATGTCTTTATCCATACAAGAGCGATTAAAAGACCTACGTGTGGAGCGT
>JAFZDL010000084.1 GCA_017561205.1 Oscillospiraceae bacterium
GAGCTATTACGCACTCTTTGAATGTGTGGCTGCTTCTAAGCCAACATCCTGGTTGTTTTAGCAATTAGACATCCTTTTCCACTTAAATCTACTTTGGGACCTTAGCTGTAGGTCTGGGCTGTTTCCCTTTTGACCACGAAACTTATCTCACGTAGTCTGACTCCCATACATCATTTATGCGGCATTCTGAGTTTGATAGGGGTTGGTAGGCGGTGAAGCCCCCGCGCCCATTCAGTGCTTTACCTCCGCTAAACTAATATGAGGCTAGCCCTAAAGCTATTTCGAGGAGAACCAGCTATATCCGAGTTCGATTGGAATTTCTCCGCTATCCACAGCTCATCCCCTACTTTTTCAACAGCAGTGGGTTCGGCCCTCCACATGGTTTTACCCACGCTTCAGCCTGTCCATGGATAGGTCACCCGGTTTCGGGTCATATACACGTAACTTGTCGCGCTGTTCACACTCGGTTTCCCTGCGGCTGCGGTACTGAATACCTTAACCTTGCTACGTACATATACTCGCCGGACCGTTCTACAAAAAGTACGATATCGCACGCGTAAGGTGCTTTATCTGCTTGTAAACACATGGTTTCAGGTTCTTTTCACTCCCCTCCCGGGGTTCTTTTCACCGTTCCTTCACAGTACTATTCTCTATCGGTCATCAGGTAGTATTTAGGCTTGGAGGGTGGTCCCCCCATATTCCCTGCGGGTTTCACGTGTCCGCAGGTACTCTGGATACTGCCTCCTATCGTCGCATTTCGTGTACAGGGCTATCACCTTCTGTGGCCGGGCTTCCCATCCCGTTCTACTATGCTATTTTCAGATTACGCAGTCCTTACCCCGGAAGTATTGCTACCTCCGGTTTGGCCTCTTCCCATTTCGCTCGCCGCTACTTTGAGAATCTCGGTTGATTTCTTTTCCTCCGCCTACTTAGATGTTTCAGTTCAGCGGGTTTCGCTCCGTATACCTATGTATTCAGTATACGGTGTCAGGAATTTACTCCTGACGGGTTCCCCCATTCGGATATCTGTGGATCAATACCTATTTGCGGTTCCCCACAGCTTTTCGCAGCTTGTCACGTCCTTCGTCGCCTCCTGATGCCAAGGCATTCCCCATGCGCTCTTTACAGCTTAACCTTTTTGTTTAAAGTTCTCTTTTAACTTGAGTCGCTTTCTATGTGATCGTCAATTACAGTTTTGTCTCTTAAAATTAGTTTTCGCTACTTTTGCAGTTTACCCTAATCTTTCGTACTTGACTCTCTCTATCTTGTTCATAGATTTCGCATTATTCAGTTTTCAAGGTGCATTTTTACGTCATTCTTGTCTTCGGGGTCCCCGGAAATCTCTGATTTCTGGGGTTAAGGAAGAGCAAGGGAGCGTACGTATGTTTTCGCCAAAGGCGGAAACGGAGTAAAGCGTACTTTGCTCTGACGTTGTGGTGGAGATGAGGAGAATCGAACTCCTGACCCCCTGCTTGCAAGGCAGGTGCTCTCCCAGCTGAGCTACACCCCCACATATTCTTTTTTAAAGGCCAATGGCCCTTGAAAATTAAACAGTAACAAAAAGTGTAAGTTATCGAGATTAGAAGAGATTACTCATGTAATCTGCTCCTTAGAAAGGAGGTGATCCAGCCGCACC